>JAKASC010000238.1 GCA_021828245.1 Acidobacteriota bacterium | reverse complement strand
ATCGTAAATTTCGTAAGCGCCGTCAGCGCTCCAATAACTATCAGCAACACCCCCGAGGCTACTTCCACCACCTGCAAGTGGCGCCGAAAGCGCGCGTAGAATTTTATGAATTGTCCCAGGCCCAGGCCCGTCAGAAGAAAAGGGATGGCGAGGCCGGCAGAATAAACCGCCAGCAGAAACATTCCTTGAAACACAGCGTGCCGCGTGGCGGCCAGCGCCAAGATCGCCGCCAAAATCGGCCCCACGCACGGAGTCCATCCGAAGGCAAAGGCAAAGCCGAGCACAAACGACCCAACCAGTCCGCGTTGAGGCGTGCCGGGGTTCACGCGCGACTCCCGATAGAGCAGCGGAATTTTCAACAAGCCCGTCAGGTGCAACCCGAAAACAATGATAATGACCCCGGCGACGATGTTAAAAACATTGCGCTCCGTCGTTAGAAACCGCCCCACCGCCGTCGCCGAGGCTCCTAGCGTGATGAAGACCATCGAAAAGCCGCAGACGAACGCCAACGAATTGCTGAAAATCCGGGTTCCCAAGCCGGCCCCCGCGCCGGCTTTCAATTCCTCCATCGAGACCCCGGAAAGCATGGAGATATAACCCGGAATCAGGGGCAGCACGCACGGCGACAAAAACGAAACCACGCCGGCAACAAACGCAATGGGAATGCCCAACGGATGACTCATGCCAACTCCTGCAGCGGGCCTTAGCCTCCTTGGTTTAGATGCACCGTTCCACGCTTTCGACTCGCGCTTTCAGCCCGTCGCCCTTGAAGGCTTACCCCCGGAAGTGTATCATACGGCTCTTTTGTCTTTGCCTCGGAAGGTGACGGGCCGCCCCGCTCTCGCGCGAATTGAGCCCAAGGAGAATCAGCGTTTGCTTCGTGCCATCATCTTTGATTTTGACGGCGTATTGGTCAATTCTGAGCCCCTTATTCTTCAACTCACTCAGCAAATGGCCGCCCAAGAGGGCTGGGTGGTCACTCCGGAAGAGTATTACCGGGACTATCTTGCCTTAGATGACCGGCGCATTGTCGAGCATCTGTATCAAACCCACGGCCGAACCCTCGACCCCGCGCGTCGGGATGCGTTATTGGCATGGAAAAGCCGGGCCTACGAAGAGGCCATTCAAAAGGGCCTGCCGGCGTTTCCGGGGGCGGTCGAGTTTGTCCGCCACGCCGCCGAGCGCTATCCCCTAGCCATCGCCAGCGGCAGCCTGCGCCGCGAAATCGAGCATTTGCTGGCCATGTTGGGCCTCCGACAAGCCTTCAAAGTGATGGTCACCGCCGACGATTGCCACCGTTCCAAACCTGACCCAGAGATTTACCTTCGCTGCCTCGAGGCGCTGCGGCAACTTCCCGAATTCCATCCCAAAACGCTAAGAGCCTCGGAGTGCCTGGCCCTCGAGGATGCGCCGGGAGGCATTTTGGCCGCCCACAAAGCCGGCATTCCCTGTCTGGCCCTTGCACACACTTGCCCCGCTGCGGCTCTCCTTCATGCCGATTGGGTCGTTCAAGGCTTTGGCGAGATTGATCTTGACCGCATCGCTCTCGAATTCCACTGATGACGCTTGCCACTCGTTATGCTTCCGCGAAACCTTAATCTCCATTTGCAGCCTGGCCAACTAGCTTGCACAATGGCATAGAACATCGTTCCAGTTGTCCCGCTCCTGTCGCTGGAACCCAAGGAGGATGTATGCCCGGCTTGGCGAAGGTCAGTGCGAAAATAGTAATGGGGGCGTTGGTGGTTTGGCTCGGTGTCTCCGGCCTGCGGTCACAAACCCTCGTGACCTCGACGCCCAACGAGCGGCGTGCCCTGGCCGTCACGGTTTATAACTCGAACCTCGCGTTGGTGCGTGACGTGAGGCAACTCCAGCTCCCGACTGGAACCGTGGAGGTGCGTTTTGAGGGCCTCGCAGCCCAGGTCAATCCCGCCACCATCCACATGGCCTCTCTCAGTGACCCTGCCGCCTTCCTCGTTCTTGAACAGAGCTACCATAACGATTTGCTCAGCCCCGCCACCCTCCTCGAGAAATACGTTGGTCATCACGTAATTCTGGTGCGGCGTCGGCGCGTGAACCATGCTACCCAAGAAATAAAAACCCCGGCCCTCCTGCTGGCGGACAACAATGGTCCGGTTTGGCAAGTAGGCAGCGAGATCCTCACCGGCGTCAAGCCCGACTACTATATCTTCCCGCGCTTACCTAAAAACCTTTATACCCGCCCCACGCTGCTTTGCCTGGTTTCCAACCGCGTGGCCGCCCCGCAAACCGTGGCCACAACCTATTTGACCAACGGGATGAGTTGGAAAGCCGACTATGTTTTTTTGCTCCACCCAAAAGATTCCATGGGCGAACTCAGCGGTTGGGCAGCCATCCGTAACGACAGCGGAGCCACTTATCGAAAGGCGCGGCTACAACTGGTCGCGGGAGAAATTCACTTGGCCGCCGCGCCACGCCCGATGATGCAAATGCAGGCCGCCCCCGAAGCGAGCACCATCTTTCAACAACAGCCGCTTGCCGAATACCATCTTTACAGCCTCCCGCGCCCCACCACGCTGGCGAATCACGCGAGCGTCGAGATCAGCCTGCTCCACTCGCCGCGCGTTCACTATCAAGAGATTTTGGAGCTGAACGGGCAGCCTTACTACTATCGCGCGCCGCTTTCGCCCGGCTCGGGCCTCCGCCAGCCGGTTCAAGTCCACCTTCGTTTTGACAACACTTCCGCCAACGGCCTTGGCGTGCCGATGCCGGCGGGCACCGTTCGGTTCTATCAAAACGATTCCACCGGCATGCCGGAATTTTTGGGCGAAGATCCAATCTCGCCCACCCCTCGCGGTGAAACGCTCCATCTCACGGTCGGGAACGCCTTCGATGTGGTGGCCACGCGAAAGCAGACCGCATATCAATCGCTCGGCCCGAAAAGCTCCGAAGTGGCCTTTGAGATTACGCTCCGCAACCACAAATCGCATCCGGTCACCGTGGAGGTCAACGAGCCGATGGGCGGCGAGTGGACCATGCTGTCGTCCAATTACAAGTATGAAAAAACCTCCGCGTTTTCGGTTCGGTTTGAGGTTCCTGTCCCTGCCCACGGCCGGGCGGCGCTCAACTATCGCGTGAGGCTGCATTGGTAGCGTCATCCTGCGGCTTCGGCTACAGGATGAGCATGCAATCGCCGTAGCTATAAAAGCGGTAGCGTTGCTGAACGGCGTGAGCGTAAGCGCGCAAAATGAACTCGCGGCCCGCAAACGCGCTCACCAGCATCAGGAGGGTGGACTTGGGCAGGTGAAAGTTGGTGAGTAAACCGCCGATG
>JAKASC010000237.1 GCA_021828245.1 Acidobacteriota bacterium | reverse complement strand
TGGCAGTGCGGCGCGAACTCCCGCAGGACCCACAACAGGTTGAGCGTGCCGACGATATTGTTGGTCTGAGTAAAAACGGCCCGGTTGTGGTCCATCATGGAATAAGGCGCGGAGGGCTGCTCGCCGTAGTGGACAATCGCCTCCGGCTCAAAGGAGCGGACAACACTCTTGACCATTTCGTAGTTGCGCAGGTCGGCGATGAACAGCTCCAGGGTTTTCCCGGAAACCTCGCGCCAGAGCTTGACCCGGTCGTGCAAGGTCAGAATGGGGATGAGCGGCTCGACGTTCAGTTCCATCTCCCAGCGCCGCTTGGCAAAATTGTCCAACACCGCGACTTGGTGGCCGCGCTGAGATAAATAGAGAGCCGTGGGCCAACCGAGATATCCGTCGCCCCCTAAAATGAGGATCTTCAATGTGATTTTCTCCTGGCTTGAGAGTTTCCTATCGGATCACGGCCGGCGCGAGGGAATGCAACTTGTTGCCGCTCGCTCGTCCCGCCTTCAAGGTTGTTGAAGAAATTCCAAGTGCTCGTGCGAAGCGAATCACGGTCCGATTTGGCCTGACCATCCATGCCGAAAGCCTCCATCGAGCTTGCCCGCTGCCTCCGGGAGAGAGTCTTGGCTTGGTTGGCTCGGGATGAAGGTGAAGAGCGTGGCATGGTCGGCCTCGAAGCCGTTCTCCTCGCCGGTTAAACCAAGACGAGGTCAGGATGATAAATGTTCCCTGACACGTGGCGCGCGACGGCAATCAGCCGGCGCTCGTGGTTCAAAATTTTCAGCAGCCGGATGGGCGGACTGTCCGCGGCGCCGGCTTTGCGCCACGGGCCTTGGACGAGCTCGAACTTCTGCCCGTGCCGAACTTGATTTTCCTCCCGCCGGCCCACCCTCAACTCTGGACAATCGGGAAGCAGCGCCTCCAGCGGAATCATCGGCCAAGCCGTGCCGTCCTTTTCGGCCATGGCCTCCAGTTCCTCCAGCTTGACGGCGCGCTCCAGCCGAAACTCGGCCACGGCAAGCCGGCGTAAATCCACAAGGTGCGCGCCGCATCCGATCTTTTGCCCCACGTCGTGCGCGAGCGAGCGAACATAGGTGCCCCCGGAGCATTCCACGGCAAAGCGGGCCCGCTCGCCGTCAAAATCCAAAAGCTCCAAGGCGTAAATTTCCACCTCCACCGGCTTCAGTTCCACGGGCTTCTGTAGCCGCGCCAACTCATAAGCGCGCACGCCGCCTACGCGCTTGGCGGAGAACGGCGGCGGAACTTGCAGGATTCGGCCCATGAAGGCGCGGAGAACGGCTTCCAGTTGTGGCCGGTCCATCCGAACCGGAACGGCTTCGCCGATGGGTCGGCCCGTGGCATCGTAGGTGTCCGTGGCCCAGCCGAGGCGCAGGGTGCCTTCGTAAGCCTTGCGAGACTTCAGATAAAACTGAGCGAAGCGCGTGGCCTTGCCGACCGAGAGCGGCAAAACGCCGGTGGCCAAGGGATCGAGTGTGCCAAAGTGGCCGATCTGCCGGATGCGCAGCACTCGCCGCACCCGCCCCACCACGTCGTGGGAGGTCATGCCGGCGGGTTTGTCAATAATCAGCACGCCGGAGATTCCCGTCGGCGTTGCCGGCCGCGTTGAAGTTGCCGCCACAGAAACCGTCACTTGTCGTTCACCTGGTCGGGCGCTTCGCCGTTTTGGCGATGAAGATCCTCCAGCAAGTGCTCCAGCCGTTCGGAGGCCTCGGCGCCGTGGTCCTCCCGAAAGATAATTTCCGGGCACCGGCGCAATCGCAACCGCTGACCGATTTCGTAGCGGAGATAGCCTCTCGCCGAGGCCAGCCCCGCCAAGGTCGCCTCGCGTTGTTCCGCGCTGCCCAGCACGCTCACCCAGATGCGCGCCTCCCGCAAGTCGCCCGTGAGTTCCACGCGGGTGACGGTCACAAAACCGATTCGCGGGTCTTTCAAACCCGTGGTGATAATTTCCGCGGCTTCGGCGCGGACTTGATCGGCCAAGCGCGCCTGCCGACGTCCCGGAACACTCATGCCCACGTTCTCCGTGATGCGAGCGGCGAAGCCTACAGGTAATCGAAGGTGTAGCTCGCCACGTCGTCGCCCAGGAGTTTTTCCGATTCCCGCAAAACTTCCTGGAGCAACGCTTCGAGCAGCGGCTGGCTGTCGGAGATGGAGACCACCCCCAAGGTGGCGGATTGCCAAACATCGCGCGCGTCGAGTTCGGCCACCGCCACGTTGAACCGTGAGCGGAGCCGGTCCCGCATCTTGCGCAGGACGGCTCGTCGTTCCTTCAGGGAATGGGAATACGGAAGGCGAATTTCCAATCTCAGCACGCCGACCCGCATCTTGACGCCGCGCCCCTTCAGGCGACGGCCGGCTCCATCACGCGTTCGGTGACAAAGGCCTCCAGCACATCGCCCATCTTAATATCGCTGAAGTTCTCCAGCGTGATGCCGCACTCCATGCCGGAGGTGACCTCGCTCACGTCCTCTTTGAACCGCCGCACGGAACGCACTTTGCCTTCGTACACCACCACGTTGTCGCGCAGCAGCCGAATCTTGGAATCCCGCGTAATCTTGCCCTCTTGGACGTAGCATCCGGCGACCGTCCCCACTTTGGCAATGCGGAAGGTTTCGCGCACTTCCGCCCGACCCAGGGTTGTTTCCTTGTAAACCGCCGCCAACAGGCCGTGCATGGCTTTTTTAATCTCTTCCGTCACGTTGTAGATGACGGTGTGGAGCCGAATGTCCACCGACTCCAGTTGCGCCAATTCGGCTGCCTTCCGCTCCGCCCGCACATTGAAGCCCACAATCACCGCGTTGGACGCCGAAGCCAGCAAAACATCGGTCTCGGTGATGGCGCCCACGCCCGCGTGAATGACCTTCACCTTCACCTTGTCATGGCTCAGCTTGTTGAGCGTATCCGCCAGGACCTCGACGGAACCTTGCACATCCGCCTTGATAATGAGCGGCAGCTCCTTGACCTCGCCCGCCGCCATCTGTTCGTGGAGCTGTTCGAGGGTTAAGCGCGCCGACTTGGCCAGCGCCGTTTCCCGCAGCTTGGCCTGGCGGTGCAAGGCAATCTGCCGAGCCTTCATGGTGTCCTCAATCACCTGCAGGCGGTCGCCGGCTTGTGGCACATCTTCCAGGCCCAGCACTTCAACCGGCGTGGCGGGTCCGGCTTGCTGCACGGGCCGACCGCGGTCATCAAACATGGCACGAACCTTGCCGTAAATCGCTCCCACAATAAAGGGATCGCCCACGCGCAGCGTTCCGTTACCCACCAAGACGGTGGCCACGGGGCCTCGGCCTCGGTCAAGTTTGGCTTCGAGC
>JAKASC010000236.1 GCA_021828245.1 Acidobacteriota bacterium | reverse complement strand
GCGAGTCCACGATGCCGTCGTCAGATAAAATGTCTTTCCAACGACTACTATCCAACTTATACTCGGCACTTCGCAAGGGGGAAATCGCATCCCGGGCCTGGAACTGCACGACGGCTCGGTTTCCGGTTAAGGTTTGGCGGGCCACCCGGATCACGGGCGGCCGATTATCCACCCAAAAGGGCGCGCTGAGCATGGAAGTTCGGCGGGCCATGCTGGGCGGGTTCGAAGGGCTATCGGAGGCGACGATTCGGGCGACATATTCGCCGTCCGCCAAAGCGTGAGGCGGGATCGTGTAACTGGGTATTGAGAGCCGAGATTTCAACAGGTGCCATTGCCGCTCTTCGGTGGAACGAACGTAAACCGAATACACCAACTTATCGTTGTTGGGGTCCGTCGCTTGCCAGCTTAGAGTTACAGGAATTTTGGTGGCCGGCGCGGGGGTAGAGAGGGCTGGAGAGGTGAAAGTGAACGCGCCCGTTGCGACCCCAACGGTGCCGGTGGGATTGATGCCCGTCGAAATGCCCACGGCAGGATTGGTTCGCTGGCTCGCGGTGCTCACACTGACGGAGTGAATCACCGGCGGCAAATTCTCATTGAGGTAGGAAACGGAAACTTCCTCCAGCCGCGGGTCGGCGTTGGACGAGCCTTGAAGCGTGACTTTCCATTGGAGGTAGCGTGCCGGCGGGCATTCCAATTGGCTGCCGTTCGGATCGCGGTAAGGGCCGGACCAAGGACTCCAGGTTGAGTCGGGACGGGCGGAATTGCCCGAGCGGGCATAAAAAGTGGCGGAACTACCGGCGGGAAAATGACCTCGCCAAACGATCGCTCCCCAGTGCGAAATGAACCGTGTATCTTTGACCGGAGAGATGTAGGTTCCTTGCTCGGCTGGGCTGGTCCCGAGGCGAAATAGTTTCCCCACGTTGCTGGTGGCCACGTAGAGATTGTTCCCTTGCAAAAGCAGGCGCGTGGCCATCGCTTCACGGGTTTCCGCGACTAAGGTCAGCTTTTCTCCGTAGCGGGAGGGTTCAAGTTGATAAATCTTGCCATGGTTGTCGGTTGAGAAGAGCACTTGGCGACCGCGCACGGCGAGTCCGTAAGGGCTGGAGGTCAGCGACCTCCAGATCGTTTGGACGGTAGAATCAGGTGAGATTTCAATGACGGCGCCGCGGCTTTGTGGCTTGAAGGCGAAAGGAGACGCGACCGACGACGGAGCGGCATGGATAAAGCTGGGAGAGGGTTGGGGTTTAGCAGGGGCCGTTTTCTGGGCGCCTTTCGCCGCCGCCGAAGCTAGACCCGCCCCGAGGCTCCTGGCTCCGGTGACTGTTACCATCATGGGCTGCATCGGTGTCGCGGCCCCCGGCAGAATCGGCGATGGAATGCCCAGCATCGAGGGGGGGCCTCCGGTGCCCAATGCCGCGGCAAAGATTTTGCCGTCAGGCCCCGTGGCAAGAGAATGAATCTCTGGCAAGCTGGATTGGTAAATCACAAATGCTTTACCGTCTGGATTAATGCGGTAAATCAGACCTCCGGGATCGGTTCCTGCGAGCAAATTTCCTTGGGAATCGAAGGCCAAGCACATGATGTGAGTTTGATCGCTGGTGAAGAAAACCTTCCCTTGCCCATCCGGGCTGATGCGGAAAATTTGCCCTTTGTTTCCCGTGGCCGCATACAGGCGACCCTCGGAATCCAAGGCAAGAGCCCAAATATACTTTGCGTTCGGATTGTAGAAGACCGAGGATTTGCCGTCCGGCGTCACGCGATAAATTTTCCCATCGGGCGAGCTGCCTACATAAAGTGTGCCGTCGGGTCCAGCGGCTAAGGCGAAAATGTCAGGCTCGGGGGCCGTGAAGACGACGGATGATTTGCCGTCGGGCGTTACGCGGAACACCTTTCCCTGGTGCCCCGTCCCAAGGTAAAGAACATGGTGAGGCCCCGCCGCGATGGAGAGAACGAGCGCCTGCTCGGGGTTAAAGACAACTTGAGGGGCGGGCGCCAAACTCAGCGTCCCCGTGTCGCTGAGGGAGAGCCCTGAAAGTCGGCCTTGAATGAATTGCTTGAAAGAACTGAGCTGCCACACGCCGGTTTGAACCGCCCACAGTGGAACGCTCATAGCGAGCACACCAAACACCAGAGCCTTCATTTTCATCTTGGCGCCTTTCATCTTTCCCCACGTAAGGTTCAGGGCGGCGTTTCCCCTGGGTGTTATGGAACGGCGAGCCAGGAGGCGGCCTTGCCGCGCTGCTTGCCCTGCTTCGGTCACCGTGTCCTTTCCTGTTCCCCTAGGTTGGGCATCTTTTTCAAACGCCTGAAGTATTCACCTTGAGCTGCAGAGTCTTCATCCCTTGAATCGAGTACAGCGTCGGAGGAGTCTCAAAGTCACCGATGACCGAAGTTCCGCTAAACATAAAGCCAGTGGACACCGCCGGATTGGCCAGAAAAGTCTGGATCAGAGACGGCGGGGGCGAGGGATACTCCTCGCCTTGCAGGGTGAGAGACTGCTGGGGAGACATCACCAGCACATAGAGCCGGTTGTCGCGGCGCATGCGATTCAACGCGTACACGAGCTGATGCAGATTGCGAGGACCCGCCACCAGAGGTGCCAGGCGATTCTCAACCATGTTTAAGGCAGTCCCGCTGCCCACCACCAAAGAGATCATCTTGTCGGTGGTGCTGGCGGGAATCACCACCGGAATCTGCTCCGTGAGGGTTTTCCCAGAGGGCGTGCGAAGCAGGCCCGTCAGAATGATGTGGTCGCCCGGGCGAACCTCCGGCTGCGAGCTCCAAACCTGCTGTAACGTGGCCACATGCTTCTGATCGCTCGAGGTAATCCTCAGATCCACACCTTCAATCTTCATGCGAGGAAAGTTGCTCTCCAGAAGGTAAGTGAGCGGCATCGAGACATCGCCCCCTACCATGTTGGCCGTGGCCGCATCGCCGGAAATCACATTATCAAGGTTCACGGATTCGCCGTCCGCAAGGCGGATCGCTCCGCGGATTCGGAAAGTCGAGGGACCGACGGCACGCTCCGTGCTCGTGAGAGCCGAGACGACGCTGAGGTTTAGCAGGAGCGGAGAGAGAAAGGACTGTTGAATGATTTGGAAATGATAATCCTCGCGGCGATGGAGCGTGGACTTGACTTCGATGTGAACGGGGATGGTGGGCGCTTGCTCACCCACCACGCCGTAAATCGCCCCAAAACGATCCTGACGGATGGTACCTACCAGCGGGCCGGGCGCATCCACCTTAAATGAACTGGCGAGGCTCGGGACCACGGTCAGAACGCTCGCCTGCGCAAAAGGGATTTCTGCGGGCCCCGTCATCATGAAGCGATGCCCGC
>JAKASC010000235.1 GCA_021828245.1 Acidobacteriota bacterium | reverse complement strand
CTTCGCCTTGGCGCGCTCGGTCGAGTACTTCAAAATTCCCCGCAACGTCCTGACGATCTGCGTTGGGAAATCCACTTACGCCCGATGCGGCATCATTGTCAATGTGACGCCGCTCGAGCCGGAATGGGAAGGCTACGTGACGCTCGAAATCTCCAACACCACGCCGCTGCCGGCCCGTGTCTATTCGAACGAGGGTTTGTGCCAGATTGTCTTTTTCGATTCGGACGAAATTTGCGAGACCTCTTACAAGGACAAAAAAGGGAAATATCAAGCCCAGCAAGGCATCGTGTTGCCGCGCATCTGAAGCCGGCCGTGGTGGGCGTTGCGGTGCTGCTCTTGAGCATCGCGCTGAGCCCTTGGTTGGCGGCGGCTCCGCGGCTGGCCGCGCCCGCGCAGTCCAGCGCCACGTCGCCGCCCTCCCACGCGGTCGTTCGCTCCCCAACTTCGCCGCCTGCGCCGCCCGTGGGATATACGCTCACGCCCGCGCAGCGGGCGCGCGCGCTGGCTTATGCTCACGCTCAATATCGCGATTACTTTCTCGCCGTGGCCTTGGCCCTCGCCATCTATTTCCTTTTCTGGGTGCTTCAAGTGGGTGCGGTCCTGCGGCGGCGGGCACGGAAAATCTCCCCCCGACTTTTTGTCCAATGCCTCATCGTCACGCCGCTTCTGCTCGGCGCCGCCGCCCTCGTGGAATGGCCGCTCGATTACCATTCCAGTTTCGTCCTCGGCCATCGGTTCGGTCTCTCGACGGAAAGCTTCGGGGCTTGGCTCGCCGACTGGGGCAAAAGCCTGGCCTTGGAACTCATCGCCGCCATCTTCCTCGTCTGGGTGTTCTATCTTCTGGTCAGGCGCAGCCCGCGCCGCGGCTGGTTTTATTTTTGGTGCCTGACCTTGCCGCTCGGGCTCTGCATCGCGCTCGTTGAGCCTTACGTCATCGAGCCGCTCTTCTTCAAGTTCACGCCGCTCGAGCAAAAGCATCCGGTGCTGGTCGAGCGCATCGAGCAGATGCTCCATCACGCCGGCCTGCGCATCCCTCCGTCGCGCATTTTTGAAATGGACGCCAGCGCCAAAACCCGCGAACTTAATGCTTACGTTTCCGGCCTCGGCCCCTCCAAGCGCGTCGTCGTTTGGAACACCACGCTGCACGCCCTCAGCGCCGATGAGGTTTTGGAGGTGTTGGGCCACGAAACCGGCCATTACGTCCTGCACCATATCGTCAAGGAATTCATTTGGGATGAACTGGTGGCGTTGGTATTTTTCTGGCTGGGATTTCGCGTCTTTGAGTGGGCGCTCGCCCGCTGGGGTCCACAAACGGGACTCGAAGGAACCGGCGATGTTGCCTCGCTCCCGTTGGTCTTATTGATTCTTGCGCTTCTGGTGTTTTTCTCCGACCCGGTGGTCAACGCGATTTCCCGCCACTACGAACATCAAGCCGATAAATTCGCGCTTCAGGTCACCGAAGGCGTGGTGCCCAACCCCAACGCCGCCGAAGCCCAGGCGTTTCAAGTTCTCGGCGAGCGCGACCTGAGCGACCCGGATCCGAGCCCCTTCATCCGCTTCTGGCTCTATTCTCATCCGCCCATCGCTGACCGAATCCGATTTGCGGAAACTTATCGGCCCGCGTCAACCGCGCCCGCACGCTAAAGGGCTACCCTCTACTACCCTATTTTGTAAGAAGGGTGAATGATTCCGGGCCGCCCGCCCGCCCGAAGCCCTTGGCGTGAAGCAGGCTTTTTGTCGTGCATCGAACTTCTGACTCAGGACGCTACTTCGCGGCTGCGCAACTTCCCACGGTCGGCGGCCGCACTGCCCCCACATTCTGACCACCCAGGCCCGCTTAGGAAGTCACCTGGTGAAGAGTCTCGAAGAATTGCGGAAAGGAAATTTTGACCGAATCGGATTCGCTCAGCACCGTCGGGCCTTCGGCAATCAGTCCCGCGACGGCGAAGGCCATCGCAATGCGGTGGTCGCCGTAGGTGTTAATGGAGGCGCCGCGCAATGTTTGTCGGCCGGCCACGCGCAAGCCGTCGGGAAATTCTTCCACTTCGGCGCCCAGGCGACGCAGATTCTCGGCCACGGCAGCCAGTCGGTCGCTCTCCTTAACGCGCAATTCCTCCGCGCCGTGGAAGCTCAGCCCCGACTCCGTTTGCGTTCCGAGCACGGCCAGCACCGGCAACTCATCAATCAACCCCGGCACCATCTCGCGCGGAATCTCGCCGCCCTGAAGCGTGCTCGATTCCACCCGGACGTCCCCGATGAGTTCGCCCTGCAGCATTTCCAAATTCACCACCTTCACCCGCCCGCCCATGTCCGTCACCCACTGCAGCATGGCGGTTCGCGTCGGATTCAGCCCCACATTTTCCAAAACCAACTCCGACCCCGGCACCATCAACGCCGCGGCGATAAAGAAAGCGGCGGAGGAGATGTCGCCCGGAACATAAAGTTTCTGTCCGCGCAGCCGCGCCGGCCCTTCCAGGCGAATCGTCCGACCGTGACGCCCGATGGTGGCGCCCATCCATTCCAGAGCAATTTCCGTGTGGTCGCGGGTTTGGGCGGGTTCGCTCACCTCCGTCGCGCCTTCGGCAAAAACTCCGGCCAGCAGCACGGCCGTTTTCACCTGCGCGCTCGCCACCGGCATTTCGTACTGGATCGGAGAAAGCTTGGCACCCTCAATCTCGACCGGAGGCAGCCCGCCCGGTTGCAAGTGAACCTTGGCCCCCATGCGGATGAGCGGCTCGGCAATGCGCTTCATCGGTCGGCGAGACAACGACGCATCGCCCACCAACCTCGACCGAAACGGTTGTGCCGCCAGAATGCCCGAAAGCATCCGCAGGGTTGAGCCGGAATTGCCCGCATCAAGGTCTCTTGTCGGCGCTCGCCATCCCTCCAAACCCACCCCTTCCATCGAGACCGTGTTGCCTTGCCGACGGCAATTCACCCCCAACCGCTCCAAGCAATTGAGCGTGGATTGGCAATCTTCCGCCGCCGAATAAAAGTGAATTTCGCTTGGGCCCTCGGCGAGCGCCGCCAGCAGCGCGTAACGGTGAGAGATGGATTTATCCCCCGGAAAGCGCACGCGCCCTTGCAGTCGTTTGACCGGTTCGATTTTTTTTGCGCTGGCCTGACTGAAAAAACTCACCCTGCTCCTTGATGGCTCCGTCCCGTGGCAACCTGCGCCGCGCGGCAACGTCCCGTTGAAGAATTCGGATTCCCCGCCCGCCAACTCCGCCGCGAGCGCTCTTTCTACTTTACTATAACTGCCCTATCGTCATCTCGCCGAGCGTGTTATATTCGGCGTGTTGGCGGGCCTGTAGCTCAGGTGGATAGAGCATCTGCCTTCTAAGCAGAGGGTCGGGAGTTCGAGTCTCCCCAGGCCCGCG
>JAKASC010000234.1 GCA_021828245.1 Acidobacteriota bacterium | reverse complement strand
AGTCCCCGAACACCATCGCTTTGGGCGGGCAAGATTGGACACACGCCGGATTGAACTCCTCATCCTTGAGCGGCCGCTTCTCGGCCTGCGCGCGGAATTCCGCCACCTTGATCCGCTGAATGCAAAATGTGCACTTCTCCATAATCCCCACCGACCGCACGGAGACGTCCGGGTTGAGTTGGAGATTGAGAGGCTTGTCCCAGACCGGATTGTAAAAATTGAAGAAGCGCACATTGTAGGGGCAAGCATTGCCACAATACCGCGTGCCGATGCACCGATTGTAAATTTGGGCATTCAACCCTTCCGGGTTGTGGTAACTGGCGTAGGTGGGGCAGACGGATTCGCACGGCGCGTCGCCGCACTGCTGGCAGAAAACAGGACGATACGTCAACCGCACATTAGGGAAATTGCCCTCCCAGTATCGTTCCACGCGCATCCAGTGCATGGCGCGCCCGCGCGCCGCCTGATCCTCGCCGACCGTGGCGATGTTGTTCTCAGCGTGACAGGCGACCACGCAGGCCTCGCAGCCCGTGCAACGATCCAGGTCAACCACCATGCCCCACTGACGTGCCATACTCCGACCTCCGTTTCTCTTCCCGATCCTGGCGTGATTCCGCCCTTACCTCTTTTCGAACTCGCGGGGCCATTCGCGCAAGCTACCCCCGAACAAGGCCAGCTTGCCCTTGCCCACGCGCGCAATCTTGACCCGCGTCGCCGCCCACGCCAGCGAACCCGTCTCCGGCTCGACCACAGAAGCAAGAATCTTGAACGGGTTGGCGCCGCGACCCGTAGCGTAGCGCGTGTACTGCTCATGTCCTTGGCCGGCAGGCATGGCCACCATGTCGGGAGCAATGCCGGGAAAGATTAAGGCCGGCGCCCTCACGGACCCGCGCGCCGAACTGACTTCCACCAGATCCCCTTGCTCAATCCCCAACCGGTTGGCAGTGGCGGGATTGATCTCCACCCAGCTTCCCCACATCACCGTGGAAAGCACCTCCGGCATTTCCTGCAGCCAGGGCAAATTGGCGAGTGAGCCGTCCAAAAATTGTTGCGACTCATAAGGAAGGAAGAAGAAAGGAAACTCCTCCGCGCTGCCAGCGAATTGCGCTTGTTGCACGGCGCGAACCGCTGCGCCCGCCGTTGGAGGTTGTTGGCCCGGCGCCACAACTTTGGAGCTCCACCATCCACCCTGTTTGCGCGCCGCCGACCAAAACTCATCGGCGCTCGAGGCTTGGATGGAACCTTTATCCTTTTGCAACGGGGCATAGGCCGACCGCAGCATCTCTTCGTAGCTCGTCCAGGCCAGGGACTTACTGACGTTGCCGCCCAGCTTCTGGGCCACTTCCAGCAGGACGTCCGGCATGGCCCGCGTATGGTGCAAGGGCTTCATGGTGGGCGGCGCGAGGCTCGCCACAGCCTCGAGCGACCCCGATTCAGGAACGTCGTCCATCCAGGATTCGAGCGGCGTATGGTCGGGCAGAATCAAGTCGGCAAAAACGCTGGTTTCATCCACAAAGTTGCCGAAGCTCGCGATAAACGGAATCTTGGCGATAGCCTCTTTCACCCCGGCGTCCGGCAACGCATAAACAGGGTTCGCGCCATCGAGCAGCAAAAGCTGAGGCGGCGACGGCGGCGCAGGTTTGGACAAACCCAGCCGCGCCCTCAAACTGGCATAAGCGCTCGTGGGTTGAGCGGGCAAGCCTTGCGCGGCCGCCATGCCCGGCGGCGCGGGCGTGAAGGTGAGGCCGCCCGGTTGTTCCACGCTCCCAAGCAAGGCGTTAAGGGCATTGACGGCCAGGGCATTGAACAGTCCGTTGGCCTGAGCCAACGGCGCACCACCGATGATGACGACCGCAGGTGGGTTGGCGGCCAACTCGTGCGCCAAGCGGCGAAGGGTTGCGGCGGGAACGCCGGTCTTCCGCTCCACCTTCTCCGGCGTCGCATCCTTCAATCCCGTCGCCCATCCCTGGATCAGCGCACCCGCTTGGCCGGCGGCGGAAGCGGGGCGGAGGTTCTCCGCCAGCATCACCTGCGCGAGGGCCAGGGCGATGAAGCCCTCGCTTCCTGGCGGCGCGGCAATCCATTGGTCGGCGTTGGCGCCGGTCGCGGACATGCGCGCCTCAATTTGAACCAGCCTGCCTCGGACATTCGGACGGCCTTGGCGCATCTCGCCATAAGCCACATTCTGGGCGACCGGCGAGTTCCACGTCCCTAGAAAATCCGCTCCAAAACACAGGACATAATTGGCATGGGCCAGGTCAAACGTGGGAAGCTGGGCGTGGCCAAAGCTGAGCGCGTTGGCCTGACGCAGCACGGCGTCCTCATAAAATTGGTAGAAGATCGGCGGAGGTGCTCCCAAAGCCTTGGCAAAATTCTCCAGCAGCACGCGGCGCTGGCCGCGCACCGGCCGAGCCACAATGAGCAGCCCCTGGCTTGCCGGCGCGGAATCCATGGCCGAGAGCCGCGTCACCAACTCCTGAATCCCTGCCTCCCAGCTCACTTCTTGGAACTCCCCCGCGCCCCGCGCGCCCACTCGCTTGAGCGGATGCCGAATCCGGTCAGGATGATAAGTCACCTGAAGCGACGATTGTCCGCGCGGGCAGAGCTTGCCGTGGTTCACCGGGTGGTCGGGATTCCCCTCAATCTTTTTCGCCAAGCCCATCTTGATGAGCCCGAGCTGCCCGTGGCGCGTGACTTCCGCCTCTCCTTCCATCACGCGGACGGTGGTGCCGCAGCCCGCCGGGCACATCACGCAAACGCTCGGGCGCCAAACGGCGATGCCCGGAATCAAATCGGTCTCCGGAATAAATCGGACGAGTTGACGTTCCGGTTTGCCGCACGCATCGAGCGCTGCGGTAGCGCCGCCCACGGCCGAAATTTTCAAGAAGTCACGTCGTTCCATAAGCTAGAAGTGGCAGGTGGTGCAATCCACCGGCGCGTGTTTCATGCGATGGCAATTCAGGCAGAAGCCCATCGTCAAATTCACTTTTCGCACCGCCACGGTCTGTTGCCGCATATCGCCGTGGCAAGTGGCGCAGCTAATGCCGGCCCGAATGTGTGGCGCGTGCCAGAACCAGACGTGCGCCGAGGGATAAAACCAATAAACGCGCTGCCAGGGAATATCTTCTCCTTTCGCATAATAGGCGGCGATCTTTTTGATTTGGGGATTGTTGGTGTCAATCACCTGATGGCAGGTCATGCAGAGCTTGACGCTCGGCAGGCTGGCGTCTGGCCCTTGGTCCACGCCGGCGTGACAATCCGTGCATTGCATTCCGTGCGCCAAGTGAACCTTGTGCGTGAACGCGATCGGCTGCTTAGCGGGTGCCGGAGCAATGTCAAAGTAATCCTGGATCGCGCTGAGCAGCGTCGGATGCGCCGGGGTAAAA
>JAKASC010000012.1:11334-19501 GCA_021828245.1 Acidobacteriota bacterium | reverse complement strand
CAACCTCCCCCACCGACGCACGACGGACGAACTGGCCGGCGAATACGCAGCGGACAAAGAGTCGCGGTTCTTCCAGAAGGTTAAGCGCCTTCTCTCCCGTATCAACGACCGGGACCGCCGCCTGCTGCTGTACATGGCCCAAAAGCTGGCCAATCGGTAGAGAGAGGCTTTCCCGCGCACGGTGCTCGCGCCTGCCGGCCACGGCGCGGGGCGTAGTGTTTTCTATTCCCACTCGATGGTCGCGGGCGGCTTGGAGGTCACGTCCAGCACCACGCGGTTCACGCCCTTCACCTCATTGACCACGCGAGTTGAAATTCGGGCCACCAACTCCCCCGGCAGTCGCGCCCAGTCGGCCGTCATGCCGTCCTCTGACCTCACAGCGCGAATCGCGATCGTGGCGGCGTAGGTTCTGGCGTCGCCCATCACGCCCACGCTGGAGATGGGCAGCAGCACCGCAAACGACTGCCACAATTCCTGCGTGAGCCCGGCGCCGAGAATCTCTTCCTGAACGATGGCGTCGGCCTCCCGCACCATCCGCAAACGCTCTTCGGTCACTTCGCCCACAATGCGCACCGCAAGTCCCGGACCCGGAAAAGGTTGTCGGTTCACCAGCTCTTCCGGCAAGCCGAGCTCTCGGCCGACCTCGCGTACTTCGTCCTTGAACAGCTCGCGCAAAGGCTCAATCAGCCGAAAGCGCAGGTCCGCCGGCAGGCCCCCCACGTTGTGATGGCTCTTGATGGTGGCAGCAGGACCACGCACGGACACGGACTCAATCACGTCGGGATAGAGCGTTCCCTGCACCAGAAACTTGACGTCCCCCAGCCGTCGCGCCTCCTCCTCAAACACGCGGATAAATTCCTCGCCGATGATTTTCCGCTTCTGCTCCGGGTCGGTGATGCCCACGAGCCGCGCTAAAAATCGGCCGCCGGCCTCGACCGCCACCACGTTCAGATGCGCCTGCTCGCGCAAGACGGCGCTGACCTTCTCAAACTCGTTTTTGCGCAACAAACCGTTGTTGACAAAAACGCAGGTCAGCCGGTCGCCGATGGCCCGGCTCACCAGCGTGGCGGCCACGGCCGAATCCACGCCGCCCGAAAGCGCGCAGAGCGCCCGTTCCTGCCCTGTCCGCTCCCGAATCTGCTCCACGCTCTGCTCAATGAACGCTCGCGGAAACCAATTCGGTTGGATGCCACAAATTCCCTTGACGAAATTGCGAAGAATGTCGTCCCCGCGGTCGGTATGCCGCACCTCCGGATGAAACTCCACCGCGTACATCCGCGCCGCCGCATTTTCAATCACGGAAATGGCGTTCTCCGTCCGGCCCGTGACGCGAAACCCGGGCGGAACCTCCGCCACATGGTCGCCGTGACTGTTCCATACCCGCAACGGCGACGGGAGGTTCTTCAAAAGCTCGCTCGCGGAGTCCGCCTCCAACATCGCGAATCCGTACTCGCGCCGCCGCGCCGGCTCAACCTTGCCGCCCAGCTTGTAGGCCATCCATTGCAGCCCGTAGCAAATGCCCAGCACCGGCAGATTGAGCTTGAGGATGCGCTCGTCGGCCGCCGGCGAGGCCGGATCGTAAACCGACGCCGGCCCTCCCGAAAGAATCAATGCCTGCGGGCTCATCTTGACCAGCTCGTCAAAGGCTATCGTGCACGGCACAATCACCGAATAGACCTGCATCTCCCTGATCCGCCGCGCAATCAACTGCGTGTATTGCGAGCCGAAATCGAGAACGACAATAGGACGCGGAGAGGAATTCATAAAATGCTTGAACCCCAGGCGCAGGCGAGCCGGCCGCTCGGAAGGCGCATCATTTCACCACAACGTTCACCAACTTTTGCGGCACGACGATTACTTTAATCACTTGGCGGCCGTTCAAGTATTGCCTGACCTTTTCGTCGGCCAGGGCGAGCCGACGAATCTCTTCCTCGCTTGCGTCCGCCGCCGCGAGGACTCGCGCCCGCACTTTGCCATTGATTTGCACAGGAATCTCAAGTTCTTCTTCCGCCGCAAGCTGGGGGTCGAAGGCGGGCCAGGGCGTTTTCAAAAGGGGTTCGGAATGGCCGAGCGCTTCCCAAAGCTCGTCCGCAAGGTGAGGCGCAAAAGGCGAAAGCGAAATCACGAGGAGTTCGACCGCGGCCCGAAAAACTTCATCCCGAATCTTCCCCGCTGCGAGCGCCGCTTCCGATTCCGCCAACTGATTGGCCAGCTCCATGCACATGGCGATGTCCGTGTTGTAATGCCACCGGTATTCCATGTCCTCCGTCACGTGGCGAAGGACCTGGTGAGCCTTCCGCAGCAGGTTGCGCTCTTCGCCGGTCAAGCGATCCGGCGTGACGGCCATGACGTGCGGAGTGCTCTGTAAAACCTCAAGTTTTGCTTGATGTTTTTCAACTAGCCGATAAACGCGGTTCAGAAACCGCCAAGCGCCCTCGATGCCAGCGTCCGACCAATCCAGGTCTTTTTCCGGGGGAGCGGCGAACATCATGTAGAGCCGAACCGTGTCCGCCCCGTACTTGTCACACATCTCCGTCGGGTCCACGACATTCCCCTTTGACTTCGACATGGCCGAGCCGTCCTTGAGCACCATGCCTTGCGTGAACAGCCGCGCCACGGGTTCAGAAAATTCCACCAGGCCGATGTCCTGCATGACCTTGGTAAAGAACCGCATGTAGATGAGGTGCAGGATCGCGTGCTCGATGCCGCCAATGTATTGGTCCACGGGAAACCAGTAGCGCACCGCGTCGGAGTTAATCGGGCCCGAAGTGATTTGAGGGTCGGTGTAACGGTAAAAGTACCAAGAAGAATCCACAAACGTGTCCATGGTGTCGGTCTCGCGCCGGGCCTTGCCTCCGCAGCGCGGACACACCGCGTTCACGAACTCCGGGACGCTCTCAAGCGGCGATTTTCCCTGCCCAGTCAGTTTCACCCGAGGCGGAAGCACAACGGGCAAGTCCGCTTCCGGAACCGGCACGATGCCGCAGTTCTCGCAGTAGAGAATCGGAATGGGCGTTCCCCAATATCGCTGGCGCGAGATTCCCCAATCCTTCAGGCGATACTGGACAGTTCCCTGCCCGAACCCCTCCGCTTCGGCGTCGCGGGTCATCTTTTCGATAGCTTGTTCTGAGGTTAGACCTGAGTATTTCCCTGAATCAACGAGTTGTCCGTACTCGATGAACGCCTCTTCAAGTGGTTCTTTAAGTTTTTGCTCCTTGGGCTGAATGACCGTCCTGATGGGCAAGCCGTAAGTTTTGCAAAACTCAAAGTCGCGCTGATCGTGAGCGGGAACGGCCATCACGGCGCCGGTCCCGTACTCTGTGAGCACGAAGTTGGCGAGCCAAACCGGAATCAATTCTCCATTGAATGGATTCCTAGCGTGAAAGCCGGTCGCGGCGCCAACCTTCTCAAGGCTCGCTTCCGCGCGGCTGCCCGTGGCGGCGGCTTGAATGCGCTCGGCGTCGGCGCGCAGCTTTTGAGGAGAAGCCGAAAGGCGAATCAGCTTCTCAACCAAAGGATGGTCGGGACCGATGAAGACCGCCGTGCAGCCGAAGATAGTATCCACGCGGGTCGTGAAAACTCGCAGGGACTCATCCAACCCCTCAACCTTAAAATCAACGAAAGTCCCCGGAGATTTGCCGATCCAGTTGCGTTGCATCGTGAGCACGCGCTCCGGCCAGCGGACCAGGTGTCGCATGTCTTCGAGCAAGCGGTCGGCGTAGGCGGTGATTTTCAGAAACCATTGCTCGAGTTCTTTCTCGACGACGGGCGTCTCCTCGTGCCGCCAGCAGCAGCCGTTCACCACCTGCTCGTTGGCGAGAACCGTCTCGCACTCGGGGCACCAGTTGACGCGGCTCTTTTTGCGGTAGGCCAGGCCGCGCTCGTACATCTTGAGAAAAAGCCACTGGTTCCAGCGATAATATTCCGGCGTGCAGGTGGCAATCTCTCGCCGCCAATCGTAACTGAAGCCGAGGCGCTTCAACTGGCCGCGCATCACGGCAATGTTGTCAAACGTCCAATCGGCGGGCGGTCGGCCGTGCTTGATGGCCGCATTTTCCGCCGGCAGGCCGAAAGCGTCCCATCCCATCGGGTGAATGACGTTGAAGCCTTTCATCCCCATGTACCGCGCCAGGGCGTCACCCAGCGTGTAGTTGCGAACGTGGCCCATGTGCAGCGCGCCGGATGGGTACGGCAGCATCTCGAGCACGTAATACTTCTTGCGGGCAGGGTCAACGTCGGCATCGAAGAGCTTCAGCTCCGCCCAGCGCCGCTGCCACTTGGTCTCGATTTGTTGCGGGTTGTAGTTAGCGTCCATCACACGCTCTTTCGCTCGAGAGTTTTTCCCGCTGGCTATCGGTCCGCCCTTCGCGGGCCTCTAATTCATTCTCCCAGGTGCCTGCGGTGCGTTCCTCTCTGCTTAAAGTCCTACCCCGCCAGCCGACGAAGCGTGTTGAGGTTGCGCCGGTCGTCGCCGGGCCGGTCAACGGGAGTCTCGCAAATAAACGGAATATTTTTGAGCTTCGGGTGACGCACGATTCGCCGGAAGCCTTCCCTTCCGATTTTGCCTTTTCCAATGTGCTCGTGCCGGTCAGCATGGGACTCGAAATCCGTCTTTGAATCGTTGGCGTGAATCACCTTCACGTTCTTCACTCCAACGGTTGCGTCAAGAAGTTGAAGCGTTGCTTTAAGTCCGGCCGCCGTGTGAATCGGGTAACCGGCCTCAAAGCAATGCGCGGTATCTACGCAGACCCCGACAGGCAGCCGGCCCCGAGCGCCTTCAAGAGTTTCCGCCACTTCCTCGAAGCTCCTTCCAATGGACGAGCCTTGGCCGGCCGTGTTTTCAATGAGGATGACCAAACCATTCAGGGTCAACCCATCTGCCGCCCTTAAGAGGGATTCGATGCAGTGGCGAATGGCGCGCGAGGGTTTGGTTTCACCCGCGCTGCCGGGATGCGTCACCAAGTAATCGGCTCCCAAACCGACGGCTCGCTCGATTTCCCCGCGAAAAGCCTCCTGGGATTTCCGACGGATTGCCGGGTCGCCCGACGCCAGGTTGATTAGATAATTATCGTGAATCACGAGCGGTGATAGGCCCTGGGCGGCGCGTACCTCCCGAAACCGGGCAACATCGCCCGCTAGAAGCGGCTTGGAGCGCCAGCCGCGCGGATTGGCTGAAAACATCTGGAATGTGTCACAGCCAATTTCCTTGGCGTGGCGCGCCGCATTTTCTAGCGCTCCGGCAATCGAGGTGTGAACACCGACCTTCACGCGGCTTCTCCAAAAGGGTTTAATCGCTCATCGTAGCAAACGTTCGCCGAAAGCGTCAATGAAGCGAGTTGCGCGTTAGTGACAAGCCGACGTAAAAAAGGATCGTGACCAGGAACCTCCATGCCAGGCCAACGCTGGGGACGGCAAACTTTTATCTCCAAACGAACGACCGGGAACCGGGTTTGTGTGCGATTTCGTGAACCAGGGGTTCGGCACGAACCGACTTATAGATATGCCCACGAAGGCGCTCCGAAAAGACCAGACGACGGTCTGCACCGTCGAGGAGCAGCGGGTAAGCGAAAAAGGTCAGAGCGCGGGTGGCTTGATAACGTCCTACAACACCGATGTCGGCGCGCCGACAAATGAAAGGCATGGTTGATATTTTACCCATCCCAATACATGAAGTATTACTTTAACTTAAGGGACGAGGCGCCTTTCCCTGCCTCAGCCTGAGCCGGAACATCCATCAAATTGCTTTCGCCCCTATGATGCATTAAACTAGGGCGACGGTTCCGCTTGGACGGGTGCTGGCCATGCTTGTCGTGATGAAGCCGCAGGCAACTGAAGAGGACATTCGCCGCGTCGCCGCAAAAATCGAAGCGATGGGCTTTCGCGCTCACCTTATTCCCGGTGCGCAGCGAACCGCCGTCGGCATCACCGGCAATCCGGGACCCCTTGACCCGGCGGAATTTGAGAGCTTGCCGGGGGTTGCCGAAGCGATTCGTGTCTCGAAGCCCTACAAGCTCGTCAGCCGGGAAGTCAAGCCAGAGAATTCCGTCATCCAGGTTGGGCCTGCGGAAGCCGGAGTGCGAATCGGCGGGCCAGAGCTCGGAATTATTGCCGGCCCTTGCGCCGTCGAAAGTCGCGAGCAGCTTTTGCTGGCGGCTGAGGCCGTGAAGAAAGCCGGAGCACGCCTGCTTCGCGGCGGTGCTTTCAAGCCCCGCACGTCGCCTTACAGCTTTCAAGGATTGGGTCGGCCCGCCTTGGAGGCTCTCGCCGAGGCGCGCCGCCAGTTCGGCCTGATGATTGTGACGGAAACCATTGACCCGGAGAATTGCGATCTGGTGGAAGAGTACGCTGACGTCTTGCAGGTGGGTGCCCGCAACATGCAAAATTTCTCGCTCCTCAAGCGTGTGGGACGCTCCCCAAAACCCGTCTTGCTCAAGCGCGGGCTTTCCGCCACGCTCGAGGAGTTCCTTATGGCAGCAGAATACGTGCTCTCGGAAGGCAACTACAACGTGATCCTCTGCGAGCGCGGGGTTCGCACTTTCTCCGACCACAGCCGCAATACACTCGACTTAAGCCTGGTTCCCGCCGTCAAGTCTTTGTCACATCTGCCGATCCTTGTGGACCCTAGCCACGGCACCGGCCGGCGGGATAAGGTGATTCCCATGGCTCGAGCGGCGGTTGCCGCCGGCGCGGATGGCTTGATCGTGGAAGTGCATCCCGACCCCGATCGAGCGCTTTCCGACGGCTATCAATCCCTGTTTCCCTCCCAATTTCAAGAATTGATGAACCAGGTGACAGCGATTGCCGCCGTTCTCGGCCGCTCGACCCAACCCCGTTCGGGAATGGCCCCCTCCTGATGAAGGCCACGCCTGCCACTGGACGCAAACCCGCCCCTTGGCGCCCCCCGACCGCCCGGAGGGAATTTCTTGCCTGGCTGGGGATGGTCCTAGCGGCGCTCGCATGTGGGTCTTGCTCCAAACGGCCTTCCCCTCCCCGACCGTATGTGGCCTTGGTCGCCTGCGAAGGAAGCCGGACGGTCGCCGTAGTCAATCTGGCCGAACTGCGGATCGTCCGCACAATTCCTTTCGCCCACGCTATCGTTCAGGTTGCGGCGCGGCCGAGGTCGCACGAATTTTATGCGCTTTCTTCCGCCGGCGAATTATCGGCCATCGGCTTCCCCAAGCTCAACGTGTTATGGACCAAAACCGTTAGCCGTGCTGCAAGTCGCATGAAGTTCTCCAACCACGGGAGCCGCATCACGGTGCTCGACCCCGTCTCCGGTCAAGTGACGGTGCTCCATAGCACCGATGGCTCTATGCTTCGCACAATCAAAGTTGGCCAAGGCGTTCATCACTTTGTGCTTTTGCCGGGAGGCGGGAGGTTAGTGGCGACCGATACGGCAACGAATCAGGTGCTCATCTTCAGCACCGGTTCCGGCAAGCTCTTGGCGCGGGTGGGTGTCGGGCAAGCGCCGGAATCTCTGGTCATGCTTCCGAGCGGATCGAAGGTTTTTGTTGCTGATAGCGGGGACGATGCGGTGTCCGTGGTGGATCTCCGTTCGCATCAACTTCTGTCCAACATTGAGATCGGCGCCGCGCCCAGCCTGATGGCGCTCAAGCCCGATGGGGGTGAGTTGTTTGTCTTTGCCGACGCTACGGCCACCATGAGCATCATCGACACCTCGGCGGACGACGTCGAGCAGAGCCTGCCCACCGCCAAAGGCACGGTGGCTGCCCTGTTCACCCCGGACTCCACTCGCCTGTACCTTTTGAGCTCTCTCGACCGACTGGTCACCTTTTTGGATGTCAATTCCCGATCGGTCCTGGCGGCGGTTCCGATTGGAGCGGCGCCTACCTCGGAGGCTCTGACTCCCGACGGCCGCTTTCTCGCCGTGGCGGACCGAAACTCCGACGCCCTAACGATTCTGAGGACCAACTCTCCGGGACTTATCACGCAAATTCCCGTGGGCGAGGGGCCGGTGGACGTGGTGATTCCAGGATGGCTGAGCCCCCGCTAGCTGGAAGAGTCCGCCAGGAGCGGGGCGGCATTGCGTCTCAACAAGAGCCGGTGTGAATGAACGCCTACTCTAGGCCGGGCCGAGCATCTTAAAGTTAAACTTCAAATCTTCGTCGGCGCTCCGACAACATTAAAAGTATTGCTTGAAGGGATG
>JAKASC010000012.1:0-11324 GCA_021828245.1 Acidobacteriota bacterium | reverse complement strand
CTACCAATTGACGAGTTGATTGGTCAGTTCAAGCTTCAGCCAGCCTTCTTTGGGAAAAACCTGAAGTGGCAACTCGTTGACCCACAGCGAGGCTTGCAATCGCACCTCGGTTCCCGCCTTAATTTCCAAAACGTCGTAACTGAGCTTGAGTTCAAAAACCCTCTCGAATGCCGCATGCACTCGGTCTTGGGTGCCGAGGGGAACCAAAACCTCCTCGTCGCGGAGCCAAAACTGGGTTTGGGTCAAGCGCCCCTCCCGCACCCGGGCGTGCAAGCGGGCCCGAATGTGGCCGTCGAGGTTGACGCGAATCTCAAAGACCGAGTGCTCTTCTCGAAAGCCCGGTCGAAAGTCAAGGCGCACGTAGAGCGCTTCACCGTCATAACCGTAGTAGAGGGACTCAAGATAATCCTGGCCGCCGTGCATGGAGGCGGAGCGGCTTTCCGGCACATAGAGGCCCGCTCCTAACCACTCAAAATAATTGGTCACCCGGCCGTCAATCCTGGGGGTGATGCTTCCCGTGGGTGGCGGGCTGACCGCTTCAGCCTTGGGTCGTTTGATGGGGACGGCCAGTTCATCGGGAGGTGAGCCGCCCAGCATCCGATAAAGGTTACTTAGATGTTTGCGGTAAAGGTAGTCAAATTCTTCATCGTGACCGCTTGAGTGTTCCGGGCCGTACCACCAGCACCAATCGCTGCCTTCTGCGATCCAAAGTTCGTGTTGCGCCAAGCTGCGCCGATGCGGATCGAGCTCCGGAATATGATGGTGTTGGTCAAAATAGAGCCGGGCTTGGTAGAGGAGGTCCCAGGCGCGGTTATCTTCTTCGGCCCCAATCCATACGTCAAAGTTGGCGTTAATCCACGACCCGGGCACCACGTGCTCAAGCGTTCCCTGCTCGGCCACGGCCAAAGCCTCACTGGCCGTGACGGCGCGCAGATCCGGGTCCGTAGAAAGCAGGCCGTAGAACTCCCGCAGGAACTCGCGCCCGTTGCCGGGATAGTATTCCCAGGCGTTCTCGCCATCCAAAATAATGGACACCACGCGAGGTTCCGAGCCGAGGGCGGCGCGGCGCAGCCGGTCGTGGAGGTCGCGCGCCGCGTCCTTCGGATCCATGTGCGAATAAACGAATCCGATCAAATCCGACAATTGGTGGTCGCGGAAGAAAATGGAGACTTCCTGCTTCCCCGCTGAGAAGCGGTAAGGGCGGTAAAGCTCGCGCGCGTTAAAAACCGTGCCGCTCGCGTCGCGGTGGAAATCCATGCTAAGCGATCGGCTCAACACGCCCTCGTCGGTCGCCACCCACGCGAAGCCTTCCTCGGCTGCCATCGTCAGCACGCAATCGGAAACGCTGCCTTCGCTTGGCCACAAGCCTTTAGGTCGGCTGCCGAAAAAGCGCTCGTGCAGCCTCACGGCTTCTCGAACCTGAGCGCGAGCGTCCTCGGGATGCGCAAAACGGTGCCGCGGCAGGCTAATCCCCGGATTGGATTCTGCGGCCACTTGGGTGTCGCACAGCAATGGCAGAATAGGGTGGTAGTATGGGGAAGTGGAAAGCTCAATCTGATTTTGATTGGCGGCCCGTTTATATTCTTCAAGTGTTACTTTCAATAATTCCACTTCCTTTTTTCGTAGCTCGATTTTGTCTTCTTCGGTAAACCCTCCGCCTCGGCCAACCAGCCGCCGAATCACCTCGTCGTTGGCCAAGTAGATTTCATCAAACCACGCCAGTTGAGAAAGCACTTGAAGGTCTATAAAATCCTGTTCGCCTAAGAGCTTGGCGGCGGCCCGGCTTCCAGCCGCTTGCCTCCGCTCGTAAAGCTCCCGCAACCGGGGATAGCGGCTCATGAGGTTTTCATGATTGAGTTGAAAGGCTTGCTGGAGAAGTATCTCCCGGTCTTCGAGAGAAAGTTCCCCGACTGGCTTGAACGCCAGCTCATAGGCGGCTTCTTTCGCTTCATCGCGCGCGTATTCGTCCAGTTGCGCCACGAGCGAGGGAACCAAATTGAAGGTCACGTGCACTTCAGGAAAATCACGCAACAAAGCGACCATGCCAAAGTAATCCTTAAGCCCGTGCAGGCGCACCCACGGCATGAAATAGGCGCCCTCCGCCAGGTCTTTGTAAAACGGCTGGTGCATGTGCCACAACAGCATGAGATAGGAGCGTGCCATATCGGAATCCGACCGCCTTGCCTTTCCTGCCCCCGACGGCGTGTGCTACCATGCCGTTGGAAGGAGACCGCTCACACGCCGCAGCTAAAGCCGGGCGCCGCGGAGCTTCCCAGAGGCCGATGCGCATTCTCTCACGTTACATCCTGAAAGAGGTCGCCAACTACGCTGCCATCGGCCTGTTGGTGTTTTCGTTTGTTATCTACGTTCGGCCGCTAAGCCAGCTCCTGGAGCTGGTGGTTCAGCACAACCTCAGCGGCTCCAACTTGTTCATTCTCTTTCTGCTTCCTTTGCCCGCCATCTTGATGCTGACGATTCCCATCGCCGTTCTGGTGGGCACGCTGATGGGCCTCGGCCGGATGGCCGCGGATGGAGAAACTATCGCGCTGCGCGCCGTGGGCCTAGGCAGCGGGCCTACCTTCCGGCCCGTTCTCATCTTCGCGTTGGCGGCGTGGCTCTTAGCTTCCGGCATGAGCCTGTTCCTTTCGCCCGCCGCCGAGCGGCAATTGGCGCGGATGCAAGCCCGCCTCGGCGCCGCCGAAGCCGCTTATCAGGTTCAGCCGCGGGTCTTCATCGAGCGATTTCCCCACCTGCTGCTCTATGTCCAAAATATCACCGGGAGTCGCCCCGAATGGCATGACGTTTTTATCGCGGATACGAAGCATCCCAACTCGATTCGGGTAACATTAGCGAAAACCGGCTGGGTTGTCAATCAGGGATTGTCCGGCCCTCTGACGTTGCGCCTCAATCACGGCGCGACGCACGAGTACGATCCTTCGCACCCCGACGCCTACACGATAGTGTCCTTCGCGCACAGCGACATTCCCGTTCAGGCGCGCACGTCGCCGCCTTCCATTCAGAAATCCCCCGCCATGCTCACCCTGGCCGAGCTCTGGAGAAGATTGCACGTTCCGGCCGAGCGCCACGCTGCTTTAGTGGAACTGAATTACCGGCTGGCCTTGCCCTTCGCTACCTTGGTTCTTCCCCTGGTGGGTATTCCCCTCGGCTTGATGACCCGAAGAGGCGGCAAATCTTTCGGCCTGATCCTAACTATCCTGCTGGTGTTTGCTTATTACATCCTCATGGCCAGCGGCCTAAGCCTCGCCAAGCAGGGCCGGCTGGACCCGACCCTGAGCCTTTGGGCCGCCAACCTTCTTTTTGCCGTGTGGGGCAGCATTCTGCTGCTGCGGTTTAACCGCGTGCCCAGTAGGTCCCAAAGATTTAAAGAAAAACTTGAGATTATTCGTGCCTGGTTCGGGAAAAAATTTGCCTCGCGCCTGCTCGCTCGGCAGAGGAGCAGCACTCGCTCGGCTCGCGAGCGAGGCCTGGCATTCCCCCAAATCTTGGATATCTATGTGCTTAAAACATGGTTATTTTATTTTGCTCTATTGCTGGTGGCTTTCAGTGGCATTTACATGGTCTTTGACTTCTTTCAACTGCTGGGGGACATCGTCCGCCATCACGACAAGCTTTTTGTGGTTTTGGACTATTACCGTTTCCTAACGCCCGAGGTCGTCTATCGAATGATGCCGTTGGGCATTCTGACGGCCACCCTCATCACGCTGGGACTGATGACGAAGTGGAATGAAACGACGGCGCTCCGGTCCGTCGGCACCAGTTTATTCCGGCTCGCCGCGCCCATTCTGACCCTGTGCGCGCTTTTGAGCGGGGCGATGTTTCTGCTGGCCAACGACTACTTGCCCTACACGAATCAGCGGCAAGACGCCCTGCGAAATATCATTAAAGGAAAACCTCCGCAAACCGCCTATAGCCCGGGTCGGCAATGGATCTCGGGCCAACGGCGGCGCATTTACTATTACCGCTACTTCGACAGCGAGCGGAACGTTTTCGGCCACCTGACGGTGTTTGAATTTAGCCGGCACGGATTCCAGCTCACTCGGCGCATTTATGCTAACCGCGCCTTTTGGGAGCCTCATGCTGAGAATTGGGTTCTTGAGGATGGATGGGTCCGAGACATCGCCGGCGACCGCGTCACCAACTATCGCCCCTTTACCGTTGCCACCTTCAGGGAGCTTTCCGAAAGGCCGAGTTACTTCAAAACCGAAGTCAAACCCTCCGAGCAAATGAGCGCGCTCGAGCTTTGGCGATACATTCGGGAGCTCAGGCAAAGTGGGTTTAGCGTGGTGCAGCTCTCGGTGGCCTTCTATCGAAAATTCGCTTATCCCTTGATTGCCCTGATTGTGGCGATGATCGGTATCCCGTTTGCCTATTCGACGGGCAAGCGCGGCGCGCTTTCCGGTATCGCTATTAGCATCGGAATCGCCATCTTGTACTGGTCGGTTTCGAGCCTGTTCGTCGCCATGGGAAACTTGAACCAACTGCCGCCCGCCATGGCCGCATGGTCGCCGGATGTTATTTTTGGCTTGGGAGGAACCTTCCTGTTTTTGCGAGTGCGCACGTAGCGCGCGGCATCATCTTGATGCATTACTTGAAGACGTCGGCGCGCCGACGGACCGCGACACGAAGGCGCATCCACCGGCCTCTTCGCCAGCCACTTAATTCATCAAGCTTTACTTGAGCATTCCGGCGTCGCCCCCGAATCATCGCCTTAGGCCGTTGAGTAAGCCTTGGCCTCAGACCGCTTAATGGCCGCCTGGGCTGCTGCCAGACGGGCAATGGGCACTCGGTACGGCGAACAACTGACGTAGTTGAGCTCAGCGTCGGCGCACACCTCGATCGAGGCCGGGTCGCCACCATGCTCGCCACAAATCCCGACTTTCAGATTTGGCCGGCTTGCTCGACCTTCGGAGGTTCCCATCTTCAGAAGCCTTCCCACCCGTTTCGGGTCGAGCACGGCGAAAGGATCGTTCGGCCAAATTTTGGCCTTCACGTAAGCGTTAATGATCTTGCCGCAATCGTCGCGCGAAAGCCCGAAGGTAGTCTGGGTTAGATCGTTGGTTCCAAAGCTGAAAAATTCAGCCTCGCGGGCAATCTCCCCGGCTGAAAGCGCCGCCGCGGGAAGCTCAATCATGGTTCCCACTTGATATTCGACGCTGATTCCCTTCTTCTTGAAGACCTCCGCGGCCACTCGCTGCACAATCGCCTTTTGCGCGGCCAGTTCGTTCACGTCGCCGACCAAAGGAATCATCACTTCGGGCTTCGCCTCAATGCCCTTCTTCTTGCACTCTACTGCCGCCTCAAAGATGGCCCGCGCCTGCATCTCCGTAATTTCCGGATACAGGATGCCCAGCCGGCAGCCACGCAGGCCGAGCATGGGATTGAATTCGTGCAGCGATTCGACCACGGCAAGAAGTTTTCTGAGCCGGCTCAACTTCGCCCCCTTCTGGTTTTTGGCTTCGAGCGTGGCAATTTCAACCATCAATTCCTCGCGCTTAGGAAGAAATTCATGAAGCGGCGGGTCGAGCGTCCGAATGGTGACCGGCAGGCCGTCCATCGCTTTGAAAAGGCCGAAAAAGTCTTTGCGCTGCATGGGCAAAAGCTTGGCCAAGGCGGCGCGGCGCTCCTTCTCATACCCGAGAACCTCTTTAAGCTGCTTCTTTAGAGTTTCGACCTTCTTGGGATCCTTTTCCTTCTCGATATCTTCCCTGATTTCCTCCGAACGAGGAGTATCCTTGCAGGCCATAATCATCCGCTGCATGTGCGGCAGGCGGTCTTGCGCAAAGAACATGTGCTCGGTCCGGCAAAGGCCAATGCCCTCGGCGCCAAATTTCCTGGCCACAAGCGCATCGCGGGGGATATCGGCGTTGGCGCGCACGCCGAGCTTCCGAAACTCGTCGGCCCATTTCATGAAGGTGGCGAAGACGCCGCTTGACGGGTCGGGTTCGTGCGTGGCGGCTTTGCCCAGAATCACGCGCCCGGTCGTGCCGTCAAGCGATAGCCAATCTCCGGCCTTCAACACGCGACCGCCAATGCGCAACTGACGTTTGACTTCATCCACCTCCGCCTCCCCGCACCCGGCCACGCAGCACTTGCCCATACCGCGCGTGACCACCGCCGCGTGCGACGTCATCCCGCCGCGCGAGGTGAGAATGCCGACGGCCACTTCCATGCCGTGAATATCGTCCGGCACGGTCTCGGCGCGCACCAAAACGACCGGCTCGTGCTTGCCACGCTCGACGGCCTCATCGGCCGTGAAAACAATCCTGCCCACAGCCGCTCCCGGCGACGCCGGTAAGCCTCGCGCAATCACTGTCAAAGGTGATGATTCATCAAGTACAGGATGAAGTAATTGATTGAGCTGCTCGGGCTCGACCCGCATGAGCGCTTCTTTGGGCGTAATTAGGCCCTCGTTGGCCAAGTCCACCGCAATTCTGACGGCTGCCGGCCCAGTCCTCTTGCCGTTGCGGGTTTGCAGCATGTAGAGCTTGCCTTCCTGGATGGTGAACTCAAAATCCTGAACGTCCCGGTAATGCTGCTCGAGGCGAGTGGTGATTTCCCGGAGCTGGTTGTAGGCCTCGGGGTTGATTTTCTCGAGTTCAGTAATGTGGACGGGCGTGCGGACACCAGCCACTACGTCTTCTCCCTGGGCGTTCATTAGAAACTCGCCGTAGAATTCCTTTTCCCCGGTTGCCGGATTGCGCGTGAAGCCAACCCCGGTGCCGGAAGTCTCCCCCATGTTGCCAAACACCATGGCTTGCACGTTGACGGCGGTACCAAGATCGTCAGGAATTTTGTTCATTCTCCGGTAGGTGACGGCGCGGTCGTTGTACCATGACCGGAAGACAGCGGCGATGGCCATCTCAAGTTGTACTTTAGGATCCTGCGGGAAGTCCTTGCCGACTGCTTGCTTGACAACTTTCTTGTAGCCGACGATGACTTGTTTCAAATCTTCGGGGGTCAGTTCCGTGTCCAGCTTGACCCGACGCTTTTTCTTTTGCCCGTCGAAGACCTCCTCAAATTTTGATTTGGGGATATCCTGGACGACGTTGCCAAACATCTGGATGAAGCGGCGATAGCTGTCATAGGCGAAGCGCGGATTATGGGTTTTGCGGGCAATGACTTCCACGACCTTGTCATTCATCCCCAGGTTGAGGATGGTATCCATCATGCCGGGCATGGAAAACTTGGCGCCGGAGCGGACGGAAACGAGCAGCGGGTTTTCTGCGTCGCCCAGTTTTTGGCCAAGCCGAGCTTCGAGCTGCTCCAGGGCTTGGTTGATCTCCTGCTGAATGGAGTCGGGCAGTTTGTTTCCGTTTTGAAAATAGATGCGACACGCGGAGGTGGCAATGGTAAACCCGGGCGGCACGGGGAGGCCGGCGTTGGTCATCTCGGCAAGGCCCGCTCCTTTGCCGCCCAAAACGTCCTTCATTTCCCCGTTTCCATCCGCCTTACCCTCGCCAAACGAGTAAACGTACTTTTCCATAATAGTTGGCTCCTCGAATTGAGATGTTTTTTGTTCCGCAGTCGGCTGGTCAAAGCCCATACCTAAGCCGCGGCTGAAAACTTTTAGGTCTTTTGCTCCAAGCCCTTCTGGTCATGAAGGGCGGCTTCTCGCTCGTTTATCGGCTGCCGGTTATTCTCGACTGTCGGCGCGCCGACAGAAGTTGAAGCAGTACTTTCAATTTGCGAGAGGTCGGCAAAGCGCGAGAAGACCCAGACGTTCAACTCGCCTAAAAGGCACAGTCGGTTGGCGCGGAGCGCCAAATCATTGTCCATCACCAGCACCTTGTCGAAAAAGCAGTCAACATAGGGCCGCATTTTGGCCAGCGCCCTAAAGGCATCTTCGTAGCGCCCTTCTATTCCCATTTGCTGGATGGTGTCCTTCGTGGCCCGATAGGCTCGGAAGAGTTCCTGCTCAGGTCCCGGGGATAGCATGGATTCATTGACCGTCATCTGGGTGCCAAAGTCTTCTGAAGTGGCGCTCTTCTTCAGAAGATTCCGTGTCCGCTTGGCGGCGGCCGCAAGCGCCTGAAATTCTTCCGTTCGCGTGAACGGCTCGAGTGCCCTCGCCCGCTCAAGCGCCCGGGCGGGCGGCGACCAAGCCTCGAATGAGTGGACAACAGCGCGCACGGTGTCATAACGCAACCCCTGACGCGCTTCGAAGTATTGCTCAGTCCGCTCACGGAGGAAACGCGCCACGTTGCCAAGAGGGTCCCCTTGTGCGAAGGCCTCAGTGGAGGTAACGGCTTTGACGAGATTGAGCACGTCGAGGCCCGGCAGCGCTTCGACACTTAACCTGATAATTCCGTTGCCGGCGCGACGAAGAGCGAAGGGGTCGCTCGAACCCGATGGTTCAAGGCCCGCGCCAAAGCCCGAGACCACACTATCCAGCTTGTCAGCGAGCGAAACGACGGCGCCGACGACGGTTCGCGGGCAGGGATCGTCCAAGCTTTGCGGCAAGTAATGCTCGTAGATGGCTTGTGCGACCTGTTCCGGCTCGCCCTGGACGCGGGCGTAAAGCCCGCCCACGATGCCTTGAAGTTCCGTAAACTCCTGCACCATGTGCGTGGTCAAATCGCACTTTGAGAGCTCGACGGCGCGAAGCGCGTGCTCGCTGTCGGCGTCGGTCATTTTGCCCTGTTGGCGGAGCTCTTCGCAGACCATGCCGGCGATACGCCTCACACGCCGAACCTTATCGGCATAGGAGCCGAGCTTTTCGTGGTAGGTGACTTTTTCAAGCAGCGGCAGGCGGTCGCGGAGGGGGATTTTCTGGTCGGCATCCCAGAAAAACTGTGCGTCCGTAAAGCGGGCCCGCAAGACTCGCTCATGACCGCGCCGAATCAGCCCCTTGGGATCGTCTTCGCGGTTAAGAAAAGCCACAAAGCGCGGCTGGAGCTGGCCGCTCGAATCCTCCACGGCAAAATATTTCTGATGGTCACGCATCACGGTGATGAGGATTTCGCGCGGCAGCTCGAGGAATCTCGGGTCGAATTCCCCGACGATTCCGCGCGGCCACTCGGTCGAATTTACCACCCAATCTTCCAGCCACGCATCGGCAACGGCCCGCAGTCCGGAGCCTTCAAGTGATTCTTGAAGTCCCTGCTGAACCCGTTCGCGTCTCTTCGCCGGGTCCGGCTCTACCATGTGTTTGCGCAACCCGTCCAGATAGCTGCGGAACCCTTTCACTTGAATCGGCCTGCTTCCGCTCAAACGATGTCCGTAGGTCTTATCGGCGGAACGCACACCCGCCACCTCGAAGGGGATGACCTTGGCGTTCTTCCCTTCCCCCAGCAAGGCCAAGACCCAGCGGATCGGGCGAACGAAGGTGAACTTGTTCTGCACCGGCACGTGGGCAGCGGCTTCGATCGGCGACCAGTACATGGATTTTGGAAAAGAGAGATTCCTGAGGAGAGCATCCAAAATTTTGCCAAGCACTTCCACAGCGGGCCTGCCCGGCTCGCTTTTCTCAAGCGCGACGTATTCCCCCTTTGGGGTGGTGATGCGCTTGAGCGTGGAAACTTCCGCGCCCTGCTTGGCGGCAAAGGCCTCGGCGGCTCGGGTGTAATTGCCGTTCTCGTCCAGGGCCGATTTCACCGGAGGGCCCGTGACAAGCTCCACCGTGTCCGGCTGCCGAGCAAAAACTTGCGGGACGTGGGCCACAAGCCGGCGTGGCGTGGAGTAGGTTTGGACGGAATGCTTCGCCTCCTCCACTAATCGGTGTTTCACAAGGAGGTCGCCAAACAGCTTTCCAAGCTGGTTCTGCGCGTCGGCAAGAAATCGCGCCGGAATTTCCTCACAGCCAATTTCGAAGAGCAGCGGCAAGGTGGGTGGGGCCGAAGCGCTCGTTTTCCGGCTGGAGCGCACCGGTTTTTGGCTTGGAGGCTGCGAGCTCACGCGGGCTGAACCTCCGGTTGGGGCGCCAGCCGCTCGACGTAAATCCGGGCCGCATCACAGGCGATTTTACGGATGCGGGCAATCAGCGCCACACGCTCGGTCACGCTGATGGCGCCGCGGGCATCGAGGATATTGAACAGGTGCGAGCACTTGAGGCCGAGCTCGTAAACCTTGCGGAGGGGAAAACGCCGAGGGCTTTGCGCGCTTAGGCTCGGCGACGAGGCGAGCGGCGAAGGTTCCTTCCCTCTTTCCTCCACGCTCCCACCCTTCGCCGCTTTGTAGGAGTCGAGCAGCCGAAGCGCCTCGCGCTCGTAGGCTCCAAACAGCTCCCGGCAGGTTGCCGGATCAGCCTGCTCAAAATCATAAACTGAAAGTTCAAATTCCTCTTCGCGGCGTAGCGTCTCATATTTCAGCGACTTATCCCACCGAACCTCAAACACATTATCAACATTTTGCAAAAATGCAGCGATGCGCTCCATGCCGTAGGTGAGCTCCACAGAGATCGGTTCAAGGTCGAGCCCGCCGCACTGCTGAAAGTAGGTGAACTGGGTAATCTCAAGACCATCCAGCATCACTTGCCATCCAATGCCCCAAGCGCCGAGGGTTGGTGATTCCCAGTTGTCCTCTTCGAAGCGGATATCGTGCTCGCCTAGAGCGATGCCCAGCGACTCCAGGCTCTTGAGATAAACCTCTTGGATATCCTTGGGCGGAGGTTTAAGTATTACTTGAAATTGCGTGTGCTTGAGGAGACGGTTTGGGTTTTCGCCGTAGCGGCCGTCCGCCGGTCGGCGCGAAGGCTGAACGTAGGCTACCTTCCAGGGCTGGGGACCCAGGACACGAAAAAAGGTTTCCGGGCACATGGTCCCGGCGCCGACCTCAAGATCATAAGGGAGCGCCAGCACGGCGCCTTTCGCGGCCCAAAAATCGCTCAGCGCCTGAATGGCGTCCTGGAACGTTAGCGGAGCTTGGTCGGTTTGGTTAAGATGAGGTCGAGCCATAGTGGATGAGCTTCAGATTTCCTCCGCCAACAGCGCGCGGGTCACTAACTTTCTCTCCAGGTGGGTTTGAATCACTTCCTCAAGAAACAGCCGAAGTTGTTTTGCTCCGGCCGGAGCTTCTTGCCGGCGCAGCCAGTCCTCCAATCGGGATCCACGGAGCGTTTCTCCGATGGCTCGAGCCTCGCAGGAGACTTCAACCGGCGTTCCCGGCCGACGACACTCCGCGCAATACAAACCATCCGACCCCTTACCGTAAAAAGCGCCGGATTCGCCGAACGACGTGCCACAGCTTCCGCACTGGTTGAGGTCGGGGAGAAAGCCACCCAAGCGGAGCATCCAGTAATTGAAATAGAGCAACGGCCGGGTGACCTCGCCCGAAGATTTCAATGCGCGCAGCACGGCCAAGAGCAG
>JAKASC010000233.1 GCA_021828245.1 Acidobacteriota bacterium | reverse complement strand
AAAAAGCCTCGCCGCCGGAATACTTGGCAAATGTCGTGAGGGCGTTGCGCGCTTGCAGGCTGTCAATATCGCTGCCGTATCGCACCGTTACCCAGGAAAGGATGCTGATGGGATAAATGGGAGTGTTCGAAGCCCGAATAATTTTGAGCATTTCGCCATAAGTAATCTTGCTGAAGGTATCAAACCCTGTGCAAATAACGATGATTCCTTTGCGGCCCTGGATATTCTCCATCCGCCCCAGCGTAAAGTTGAGAGCGTCATAGAGGTTGGTTTCGCTGAAGCCTGGGATGCGGAGGCTATCAAGGGCTGCTTTGACCGCGTAGCGATTATGGGTGAAATCCTGAATGATGTGCGGGCGCATGCCAAAGGAGACCACGGCCACCCAGTCCTGCGGCCGCATGAAATCCAGGAATTGGTAAGCGTCTTCAAGCGCCAAGTAAAGGTAGCCCCACCACTTGTTGCTAAACTCTACCAGCAGACACACCGTCATGGGCGCGGCTGCCGTCGAGAAATTGGTAATGGTTTGCGGAACGCCGTCATCGTAAATGCGAAAATTGTCTTTTTGCAGCCCGGGAATGGGATAGCCGTTGTTATCCGTCACCAGCACGTTGACGTTCACCAGATTGGTACTGGTCGAAAGCGTGAAGACCTTTTTCGGGTTGATTTTTTGCGGTTGGGTCGGCTGGATGGGTTGCGTTACGTTGCCAGGCGTCGGAATGGGCTGCGAAGGAGGCGTTTTCTTGGGGGCATAGACCGTCTCGCCCGATTGCGAGCCTGGTCCGGCGGCTTGCCCCCCGCTTTGAGCTTTGGCCCGACCGACCCACGCCATCGTCATGAGGCCCGCGGTAATGGCCAGCCCCACGATTGTCAGCCGGATGCGTTTTGCCCTCATAGCGCCTCCTCGGTTGCCTCAACCTTATCCTTACCTTATGATGCCATTGCCACCCCGTTGGGTCAACCGAACTTGCGCGCGCGTGAAAGCAGCGCTTGACAGGCTTTGAGAATGTTTGGTATTTTTGAAAGGTTCGATTCAACATGCGGTCTGGCGCTGTGGGATGCGGACCTGTGAGTCGCGGCAAGGACATGGAGAGGACGAAAGACGAGAATGCCGACTTTTAACCAACTGGTGCGCCAAGGACGACGGAAGCAACGCTTCAAGACTTCCAGCCCGGCGCTCGAAGGCTCGCCGCAGAAGCGGGGCGTGTGCACTCGCGTTTATACGCAGACGCCCAAAAAACCCAATTCGGCGTTGCGCAAAGTGGCGCGGGTGCGGCTCACCAACGGGTTTGAAGTGACGACTTATATTCCGGGTGTGGGGCACAATCTTCAAGAGCACTCCATTGTTTTGATTCGAGGCGGGCGGGTGAAAGATCTGCCTGGGGTGCGTTATCATATTATTCGAGGGACGCTCGATTCGGCGGGCGTGACGGACCGGCGACAAGGCCGATCCAAGTATGGAGCCAAGCGGCCCAAGGCGTCATGAAGCAGGGCCGGCTCGCGCCGGCCGCAGAGATCGCACGAAGGGGCAAGGATGCCAAGAAAGGGTTACGTTGAACGTCGGGAAGCCAATCCTGACCCTGTGTACTCGAGCCCATTGGTGCAGAAGCTGATCAATTGCATCATGTACCGAGGCAAGAGGTCCAAAGCGCAGAGTGCGGTGTACTCAGCCCTGGAGGTCATCAAGCAGCGGGCGAACGATGATCCGCTGAAGGTCTTTAAGAAGGCCGTGGACAATGTCAAGCCGACGCTGGAGGTGAAGACGCGTCGCGTCGGCGGGGCAAACTATCAGGTTCCTGTGGAAGTGAATCGAAACCGCCAGACGTCGCTGAGCCTGCGATGGCTTATCGGCTATGCTCGCGAGCGGGGCGAGAAGTCGCTGGTGGAAAAGCTTGCCGCAGAGATTTTGGACGCCGCGAATAATCGCGGCGGAGCCGTAAAAAAGCGGGACGACACGCACCGCATGGCGGAAGCCAACAAGGCTTTTGCCCATTACCGCTGGTAATCCCGGCCAACCGGGAAACCTGGCAAGGCGGGAAATGCTCCACCCCGGAGCGCGATCCGTCTTGCGAGCCGCGTGCGGCGGCTCATGAGGATCAATCGGCACCCCAAAGAAGCCCCGCGAGGAGTGGGGTCGGGGCAAGGATTGCTTGATAAGGCGTTATGCCGCGACAAGTACCTATCGAGAAAACCCGGAACATCGGCATCATGGCTCATATTGATGCCGGGAAGACGACCACCACGGAGCGGATTCTCTATTACACGGGCATCACGCACAAGATGGGTGAGGTCCACGAAGGCACGGCCGTGATGGATTGGATGGAGCAGGAGCAGGAACGAGGCATCACGATTACCTCGGCGGCCACGACCTGTTTCTGGAAGGACATCCGAATTAATATTATTGATACGCCGGGTCACGTGGATTTCACGGCAGAAGTTGAGAGATCGCTCCGGGTACTGGACGGAGCGATTGCTATTTTAGGGGCTGTCGAGGGAGTAGAACCCCAGACGGAAACCGTCTGGCGGCAGGCAGACAAGTACCGCGTCCCGCGAATCGTGTTCGTTAACAAAATGGACCGGGCCGGCGCGGACTACGCCGAGTGCGTCCGCCAGCTTCGGTCCAAACTTCGGGCAAACCCCGTGGTGGTCGAGTGGCCGATCGGTGCTGAGGACTCATTCCAAGGGGTCGTGGATGTTTTGGAACAGAAAGCCATTGTCTGGAAGGATGAGACCTTGGGCGCGGATTATGTTGTCCAGGAAATTCCTCCCGAGTTGGCGGAGACGGTCCGGCATCAGCGCGAACAAGTCATTGAAGCGCTGGCGGAAGTGGACGATCAAATAATGCACAAGTACGTGCATGGCGAAGAGGTGTCGGCGGAGGAGCTGCGGGCGAGCCTGCGCCGCGCAACGATTGCGCTCCAGGCCGTGCCGGTTCTGTGCGGGGCGGCGTTCAAGAACAAGGGAGTGCAGCCGCTCCTGGACGCGGTGGTTGATTATCTTCCTTCCCCCGTGGATATTCCCCCTATCGAAGGCGTCAATCCGAAAAACGAAGAGGAGAAAGTGGTGCGAAGGGCCGCCGATGACGAGCCGTTCTCCGCCCTCATTTTCAAGATCATGACGGATCCCTTTGTGGGCCAACTCGCCTTCCTCCGCGTTTACTCCGGCACGCTGAAAAGCGGCGATACGGTTTACAACCCGCGGCGCGACCGGCGCGAGCGGATCGGCCGGCTTTTGAAAATGCACGCCAACAAGCGCGAGGAGATTAACGAGGTTTTTGCGGGCGACATCGCCGCTGCTGTGGGGTTGAAGAGCGTTGCCACCGGCGACACGGTCTGCCTGGAATCCTCGCCGGTCGTGTACGAGGCGATGGATTTTCCGGCTCCGGTGATTTCGGTGGCCATTGAGCCCAAAACCA
>JAKASC010000232.1 GCA_021828245.1 Acidobacteriota bacterium | reverse complement strand
AAAGGCCCAAACCCACGCCCGTCGGCTTGGTCGTAAAAAACGGATTGAAGATCTGTTCTTGAAGCTCCGGCGAAATGCCGGGGCCGGTATCTTCAATGGTGACTTCGACGCCTGGGGTGCCGTTGGACTTGGCCGCCTCGATGCCCACCCGCAGTTCGCCGTGCTCGCCGCCCATCGCCTCATAGGCGTTGAAAACCAAGTTGATAAAAACTTGCTCAAGCAGCGCCGCATCCACCGGGATTCGCGGAAGCCCTTGGTCAATCCGGCGCTCCACCTTGATTTCGGAATGGGCCCAGCGGTCGGCAGCCGCCTTCAAGGCCCGCTCCACAAGGGTGGGAATGTCTTCGGGGTGCTTCTCCAAATTGTGGGGTCGGGCAAAATCCAGGAAGCGGCTCACCAAGGTGTTCAGACGCTGAACTTCACTGGAGATGTACCCCGCCAGTTCTTTGGCCAGCGCGCCCTCGGGCGGTGGCTCCTTGCCGAGCGTCTCCGCCGAGGCCTGAATGACGCCGAGCGGGTTCCGCAGCTCATGCGCCAGCCCCGCTGTCATTTGTCCGAGGGCTGCCAAGCGTTCAGACCGTCTCGCTTCCGCTTCCGCTTGCCGGAGCCGCAGATGTGTCTCCCGAAGTTGTTCGGCTTGGCGTCGCGTTTCGCTCACAAAACGGTTCACCAAAATTCCCACCAAAAAAAAGAACAGGTTGCGAATAGCCAACTCAATGGTGCCGCCTCGCGTGAGCTGATATTCCGGAAGCAACGGAATCAGATTGGAACAATAAGCCGCCGAGGCGAGTGCCGTCCAGCCCAAAGTGGCCCAGACGCCATAGAACATCGCCGCCGTGGCAACCGGCAGCGTAAAAATCAAATAATAGCTGTAACGCGAATTGATGCCGCCCGTATGCGCCACCAGCAACGTGGCAAGGCCGATTTTAATCAGCACGCTATAAGCTTTGCCTCGCTCGCGAACGAGGCCGAGAAAACGATGCTCAAAAATCTGAAACAACCCGATGGCTAGCAGAATCAGGTCCTTGTGGAATTCATCTTGGGTTTTCAGAGCCGCCAGACCTGATAAAAACACCAACCACAAAATGTCCAGTTGGGTAAAGCGGCGGCGCGGGGGATTCATCAGATGTTTCCTGGCTTCAATTTACCATGAATCGCCCAGGCTGAAGGAGCTTAAAGCCCTGCTGTTGGGACGTGCGGCCGCATGCCGTCGCAAGCTAGATTTTAGAAGCGATGAAGTTAACGAGGTCGGCTTGGCGGCTTCGACCGAGGGACGTTCTAGGCGGACATTTCCGGTTCGAGATCAATTCCTAAGCCGTCGGCCACGCGATTGATGTAATTGAAAAATCCAATGACCTCCACCGCATCGAGGATGTCGGTGTCCGAAAGGCCGTGCCGTCGCAGGGTGTCAATGTCTTGGCGCCGTAAACTGGCAGGATTGCGAGTGAGCTGCTCGGCGAATTGGGCCAAGGCTTTCTGCCGAGGCGAAAGCTTGGCCAGCCTAAAATTCTGTTTCACGCTTCGAGCCAGTTCGGCGTCTTGAGTTTCCTGACGGAGATCCTCTCCGTGGGCTTCGATTCAATAGAAGCAGTGATTGGCCCATGAAACCACCGTCGCCAACAGTTCGCGTTCGCCTCGGGTAAGACCAGACGGCGCATGCATCGTGGCCCAATAAAGCTTCATCGAGGCGCGCAGCGTGCGAGGGTTTAGGCTCTGAATCTTGAGGATGTTAAACACCTTTCCGGCGCGCGCCAGGGCCTGGTCGTACTCTTCCTTCAGCTCGCCCTCGGCAGCTTCCGGCTCAATCATTTTGATCCAAGCCATAGGATGCCTCCCCTCAAGGTCACTCAATCTTCGGTGCGTCTCGCTGCGGGAGTCCGCAGAGCGTGGGTTTGCGAAGGAGTCGGGAAATAGCGGATCAAGCGTTTACGAATCGCTAAAGTCAATAACCGCCGGCGGCTTGCGGAAGCCGCTGGTCGTCATGGCGACCACAATCAATCCGACAACGAACCAAAGCCCGCCCAGAATCATGGCGGTTCGGTCCAGTCCCCACCATATCCAGCCGCAGAAGGCAAGCCCAAAGAGCGGCAGCACAGCGTCCTGAACGATGCGACGTTGCCGTCCCGGAACCCCCAGCACAAAAAACTGCCAGAAGGCGGCGAGGTTGACCCCCATAAAGGTCACGAAGGCACCAAAGTTCAGCACTTCTCCGGCATCCTTGAAATTCAGAAAAAGCGCGCCCACCAAGGCCAGCCCACCGATGATGACAATGTTGTAAGTGGGGTTGAGCTTCTTGGCGCTCAAATGGGCAAAGCAACGGCGCGGCAGAATGTTGTCCCGCCCCATGCCGAACAGAATCCTGGCTGCTCCCAGCGTCCCACCCAACGCGCTCCCAAAGGCGGCGACGATGAGCACGGCTCCCATCGCTTCAAAGAGAACCACACCGCCCACCCTCCGGCAGATGTCCATGAAGGCGGTTTCAGGGTTGGCGAAGTGATAACTCGGCCAGACCAACTGGCCCAGATAAACCTGTAACCCGCTGAACAATCCCGTAAACAGCACGACCAGCACAATGGCGAGCAGAACGTTGCGGCGCGGGTTTTCCACGTCCTCGGCCAGCGTCGTCACGCCGTCAAAGCCAATATACGTCAGGGCGGAAAACGATGTGGCGATCCACAAAGAGTGGAAGTTAAAAGTCTTGGGGTCATAAATCGGCTTGCTGGAGAAGAGGGCGCTCGGCCCGCCCGTCACGTAAAGAAATCGAATCGCCAGGACAATGAAGGCGACAATCACCAGGCACATAAATGCCAGCAAGATGCGATTGGCGACCGCTGTGGTATGGACCCCTCGCAGGTTCAAAAACGTGAAGATCACGGCAATCAATATGGCGAGAGCGAAATAGGGGATTTGCGGCACGTAGCGGTAGTGGAGGGCCGTGGCAATCCAAACCGTGTTGATGAGCGGTTGAAGCAGATAGCCGAGAAACATGGCCCAACCGGCCATAAAGCCGAGGTAGGGATTCAAGCCGCGGCTGACGTAGGTGTACGCGGAACCTGCCGCTGGATAGAGCGCCGCCATGCGTCCATAGCTGATGGCGGTCACCAGCATCGCCAACATCGAGACCTCCAGGGTCAACAGAAGCTGGCCATGGGAAAGCTCCTCCGCGACACCATAAAGCGGAATGGCGGCAATGGGTTGGGTGAGGACAATGCCGTAGAAGATTAAGTCCCAAAGTGACAGCACACGGCGAAGATGCGGAACCGCTGCGCTGGGACCCGCCTCGCCCTGACGACCTGGTTCGCTCATCGCGTCTCCATGGGGCAAAATGCCTTCCACTGAAATGATGACGCCGCCGCATAGTATCGCATGGAAAACCGAAAATGCGGACAGGCAATCTGCTCCGGTTGCCGCGCGGTTGAAGCGACGGTAAAATGGAAATTTGATGAGCGAGCTT
>JAKASC010000231.1 GCA_021828245.1 Acidobacteriota bacterium | reverse complement strand
AGGTCATCAACTATTATTACCGTCAGCCGGGGCGCAGCTTCACGATCACGGCGGATTTGGATCAGGCGGTGAAGCGCGAGATCGCGCATCTGCCGGAGACGGCGTGGCAACCCTACCGCACGGCGGAAGGCTTCACCACGGATCGCGAAATCGCTGAGACGGTGCACACGATGAATGGCACGGAGCAGGCCTTTCGGCTGATCGTGCTGCGCTGGGCGAATCCGCAGCCCAACCTGTTTGAGACCGAGCGCTATTGCTATCACGCCGTAGCGACCAATCGCGAGGAGGCGCCGAGCGAGGTGATCTGGAAACACAATCAACGAGGTGAGGGCGAGAACTGGCATAAGGAGTTGAAGGTGGGCTTCGGGATGGAACAGATGCCGTGCGGGGAGTTCGCGGCCAACGCCATGTACTTTTCGATTGGCGTGCTGGCCTACAACCTGGGCCAGGTGCTGAAGCGGTGGGCGCTGCCGGCCACATATCGCACGGCGACGGTGGCCACGTTGCGCTGGAAGCTGTATCGGTTGGCGGCGAAGTTGGTGCGGCACGCGCGCGGCTGGGTGCTCCGCCTCAAAGCCGACCTGGAGAAATGGCGACTTTTGGAATCGGCGCGGCTCGCTTGCGCCGCGCTGGGAGGTTGACGGAAGAGAGGAGCTAAAAACGGCGCCGCTTGAACGACGGCGCGGAGGTGTGGCCGGGCAGCGAACCCAACTTCGACTGAAGACCGGATGAGCCGCTGAAGGCGGCGCGGAAGTGAGCCGCGCGCTGGCGAATTGACCACCGCCCCCGCAAACAGGGCTCGCCCTGCTCCGCAAAAGCCATTTCGCCGATCAATCTCGATTCTTGGGTCGAGGCGTGAATGTTGACGGATCCGAGCGCCGAATCTAGAAGAGCGAGCAAAGCGCGCCAAGCCGCCCCGCCGAGGGCGGAATTTTCATCTTCAAGCTGGACTCTTACGGCTCGACCTTGATCGAGTGCTGGCTGGTCAATCCAATCCTTCTGGCGGCGGACCCTGGCTTGGGCGCGGCCCTCAGCCAGTTTCTTCTATTGTTCGGCCCTCTGTTCCTGATCTGGTATTTTCTGGTCATCCTGCCGCAACAGCGGCAGAAGCGCAAGACTCAAGCGATGCTCGCCAACCTGAAGACGGGGGATCGCGTCCTAACGAATGGGGGCCTTTACGGGTCCGTGGTGGGTTTTCACGGGGACGTCGTGCAACTCCAAATCGCCAGTCAAGTGAAGGTGGAGGTCATCCGTTCGGCGGTAGCGGGCGTGGTGACCGCCGAAGCGGAGTCGCAAGATCCGAAAGAAAAGGGCCAAAAGGCGAAGAAGTGAGCGGACGGCTGGGCGGCGAGGCCTGAAAGACTCGAATGGACAAGAGAATTCGTAACCGGTTTCTCATCATCGCCGTGGCGATTCTAGCCTGCCTGGTTGAGGTCACCGGGTTTCCCAAGACTTTCCGGCAGCTCAAGCAGAACTTGGCGAGCCGCATCCATTTGGGCCTTGACCTCAAGGGCGGTTCGCGCTTGATTCTCCAGGTTCACGTCGAGGACGCCGTGAAGGTGACCGCCGGTCAGGCCCTCGAGCGATTGCGCGATGAAATGATCAGCCGGAAGATCCCCTATGCCGACATCGAGCCGCAAGGCGACACGTCCATCCTGATTAAAGGCCTGCCGGATTCAAGTTCAGGAGCGTTTCAGTCTCTCGTCAACAGCGAGTTCTCCACTTGGAACGTAGCCCTGGTTCCCGGGGATGCGACGGCGCGCCTGCTCTCGCTGAAGCCCAGCGAGATTGGGACCATCAAAGACGAAGCGTTGAATGAGTCGCGGAACACGATTATGCGCCGCATTGACGCGCTCGGCCTCGTCGGGCCGGAGGTGGCGGATTACGGCCAAGGGGATTATGAGCTGGTCGTGCAGTTGCCCGGCGTCAGCGACCCGACGCACATCGAGAACGTCCTCCGGACGCAGGCCATGCTCGAACTTAAGCTGGTCCGCGACGGGCCGTACCCGAGCCGCGACGCGGCCCTCGCCGCCCACGGAGGCATTTTGCCGCCGGATTCCCAACTGCTGCCGGGTTCAGCAGAGACTTCGAGCGGCCCGGGAGGTGGGCAGGCGTGGTACGTCGTGGATCAGGTGGCGGCGGTGACGGGAAGTGACCTCACCAGCGCCGAGCCGGGCTCGGGGCAGAACGGGAACGCAGTCGTCAATTTCACGCTCAACCGCGACGGCGCGACGCGGTTCGCGCACGTAACCGGGGACAACGTCGGCAAGAATCTGGCGATTGTTCTGGACAATCACGTGGTTTCGGCCCCGGTCATTGACAGCCAGATTAGGGACCGAGGCGAGATTCGCGGCAGCTTCACGCCTCAGCAAGCTGCCACGCTGGCGCTGGAGCTGCGCTCCGGGGCGCTTCCGGCCTCGATCGGCATCCTGTTTGAGAACACCGTAGGGCCTTCCTTGGGCGCGGATTCGATCCGGCACGGGGTCATAGCGAGCCTGGTCGGGTTTATTGCCATTATTGCGTTTATGCTGATCTACTATCGGGGCGCAGGCATCAACGCGGATGTGGCGTTGATTCTGAATTTGGTCATCCTGGTGGCGGCGTTTGTGTATTTCGGCGCCACGCTAACCCTGCCCGGCATTGCGGGAGTGATCCTGACCGTCGGCATGGGCGTGGATTCGAATGTGCTTATTTTTGAAAGGATCCGGGAGGAGTTGCGCTTAGGCAAGGCGGCGGGTGCGGCGGTGGCGGGAGGCTTCGAGCATGCCTTCGTCACCATTATCGACACGCACGTCACCACCGTCGCTTCGGCGGCCATCCTCTACAGTTTCGGGTCCGGCCCGGTTAAGGGCTTCGCGGTGACGCTGACGATCGGCCTGATTGCGAACCTTTTTACGTCGGTCTTTGTGTCACGGACGATCTTTGATTACGTGCTGACGCGGCGGGAAAAAGGAGCGGCCGTCAGCATCTAAGACGATTTTCAGGAACTTGGCCGCGATTTGCGGTGTCTGATAAGAAGAGGAAGCGTAAGAACGGATTATGGAATTTTTCCACGAGCCCAAAATTGACTGGATGGGGATGAAGTGGTACTTCATCAGTCTTTCTTTTGTTCTCATTGTGGCCGGCGTCGTTTCGATGGTCATCCACCACGGGCTGACATATGGGATTGAGTTTCGCAGCGGCACGCAAGTGACCGTAAAGTTCTCAAAGCCGCCGGACGTGGGAGCCATTCGGCGCCAATTGGCGGCCGAAAACCTGCGAGGGGCTTCGATCCAGAGTATCGGCGCCTCCAGCGAGCACGAAGTGATGATCGAACTCCCGCTGACAGGGAACGCGCAAGGCAGCCAGGCTCTGGACACCGGCAAGACGGACATTGTGAAGGCGCTGGCAAGCATTTACGGAGTGGGGCCGGCTGGAAAGATGGACTTCAACAACGCCAGCACCAACACGGTGGCCGACCATCTGGTGGTGGCCGACCCGTTGGGCCTGGCCAGCCGCGGCATGGGCGAGGCGACAAAGACTTATTCGAATCTGGCCCGGGCGATGGTCAATTTTCGCAATGACCCCCCGCACAGCGGGCTGATCAGCGA
>JAKASC010000230.1 GCA_021828245.1 Acidobacteriota bacterium | reverse complement strand
TCCAGCCGATCCAGACATCCCGCGCACCGCACTTCAGCGCGGCGGCCGCCCAGCCCAGCAGCGCCACCCATCGCTCCTCGGCCGTGGCCACGTACCACAACGACTCACCGACCAGGGGCCGGAACCCCAGGTAGTGATGGGCGTTCATCAACTCTCGCCAGCGCGCCCGCTCCTCCCCACGCACCGGACGCACGACGAGCCGGCCCGCATTGGCGAAACGGCTGACGGTTTCTCCCACGGCCGAAGGCTATCAAAGCCGCCGGGAAATTGCCAGAGGAAATTCGATTCTTTTCAATGGTTAGACTTCTGAGACTTTGACGCAGCCCTGGGTTGGCGGGGATCCTTCACCGTGCGCAGCCGTTCGATGAGTCCGCCTTCGCCGTCAAACGGGCGCGGGCCTCGGGGTGAAGTGGGCGAACCAGCAGCAGCTTCGGCTGACCGTGGGCGACGTAACCGGGACGTCGTTTGGCGAAACCCCGCGTCTGGCCCAGAAACTGCCAGCCCGCGGCGCGGTAGCAAGTTCCTCGGAAGCGAGCCGGATCCACGAACGTCTCGGCAAGCAGGATCGGATGCCCGGGGAAGGGGCGAAAAATGCCGGCCTTGGGGCTGCCAAAGCGGCTCAAGGGGGTGTGTTGATGGCGCATGCTGTGATACAGTGGAAATTCCGAGGCAGTTCAGGTTCGACCGCTGCGGACGTTGGTCCGCGAAGGTGGAATACATTCTCGGAGGAGGTTACACGTATGAAGAGGTTGGTTGCTCCCCTAGCCGCCCTGGCGCTGGCGGCGATGACTTTCCTGCCCGCCAAGGCGGTGGCTGGCAAGGCGACCGAACGCCAGGCGGCCTCTGGCCAGCACGTCTATTACGGGAACATCAGCGATGCGATGTGCGGAGCGAAGCACATGATGGCTGACGCGCGCAAGTGCACGCTCGCATGCGTCAAGGGCGGCGAAAAGTACGTTTTCGTGACGAGCGGCCAAGTGGTGAAGATCACCAATCAAAACTTTGCCGGCCTCGAGCAATACGCCGGCGAGCACGTGAAGGTGACCGGCACACGAAGCGGCGGCAGCATCACGATTGCCCACATTGCGCCGGTGACGCCTCGGAAGCGGAAGTAGCTTCTTTGGGCGCGCCCTGGACGTTCTGAGGGCGTCGCTCCTCTGGCCTGGGCGGCGCAGAGGGAGATACACACTTCCGGAAGGGGTGTGGTTGCGATCGCCCGCGCGGCTGAGTTCTCGGGCACGGGCCGCAAGTGGAGCGTGGTTCAGGCGGCTGAGCCGTTCACTTCAACCATCGCTTTGACGCAGGCGGGGTCGCCCGGAATTTGAGGGAAGCGGTCGGGGACTTCGGTGAGTGGGATCCGGTGGGTGACCCAGGGGGCGGTGTCAATTTGCCCTTGCTCGATGCGCGCGATGACGCGCGGAAACTGATGGGCGCTGTTGCGGGAGGCGAAGAGCGTGACCTCGCGGCGGTGGAAAAGAGCGTCATCGAGCGCGACCGGGCCTTGCACGAGCCCGACAAAGACCAGCCTTCCTCCGTGGGCCACGCGGCCGAGACTCTGCGCCATCGCCTGAGCGTTGCCGGTGGCGTCAAAAATCACCTCGGCGAGATCTCCATCCGGCTCAGCGAGCGCGTGAAAGCCGAGCCGCGAGACGAAGGCCCGGCGTGATGGGCTGACCTCCAGGACGCGAACTTGGGCGCCGGCGGCGCGCGCAAATTGCGCTACGGCAAGGCCGATGGGGCCCGCTCCCACAATCAAAGCCTCCTCCCCCTTGCGCAAGCCGCTGCGCGCCACGGCGTGCGCGCCAATGCCCAGCGGTTCAACGAGGGCGAGCTGATCGAGGCTCAGTTTTTGCGATTTATGGAGGCATGCGAGGGGGACGGCCATCAACTCCCGCATGCCACCATCCGTGTGCACGCCGAGCACTTCGAGGCGCTCGCAGCAGTTGGGCTTGCCCAGGCGGCAAGGGTGGCACTGGCCGCAGGCCAGATAAGGCTCGACGGCGCAACGGTCGCCCACCGAGAGGCCGTGGCGGTTGGCCGGAGCCTGCACGACTTCCACGGCGATCTCGTGGCCGAGAATGCGCGGAAAGTTGAAGAAGGGCTGGCGGCCGGCGAAGGCGTGGAGATCCGTGCCGCACACTCCCACACGCCGAACGCGCACCAACGCTTCGCCGGCGCGCGCCACGGGCGGCGGCGTTTCGCCAAGCTGGAATTTCCCGGGCCGTTCGAGAACAATTTGCTTCACAAAATTCGGTTCCGCACGCGCCTCACGCCCCGCAACAGGGATCATCCGAGGCCGTCGGAGCGCCTTCGGATTTCGTTAGTTGACCGCCGCAGCGCGGGCAGGGTGGGAGCAGTTGGCCTTTCCTCATCCGCAAGACGTTCCCACATTGAGCGCAGCGGTAAGCGGCGTCTTCGGTAACGATGATTAGCGGCATCGGCTTGCCCCCAAGGGACTGCAATCGCTTAAAGAGCGATTGTAACTCCAAAGCCTTATCGGCGGCGCCGCTTTACAACTTCTGGATGAGGGCAACGGCGGCGGCGCGGACGGATTCACCCCGGCCCACTTCGCCGATTCCCTCGCCCGTCTTTGCCTTCACGCTGATTTGCGAGAGGCGGACGCCCATGGCTCCGGCCAGGTTCCTTCGCATTCGGGGAATGTAGGGGGCGAGCTTGGGGCGCTCCAGCTCGACCGTCGCGTCAAGGTTGAGGACAGCGTACCCGGCTTCCGCCAACCGCCTGCAAACCAGGCGCAAGAAGCGCAAGCTGGGGGCGTCCTTCCACTGCGGGGCGCGGTCTGGAAAATGCTGGCCAATGTCGCCGAGGGCCGCGGCACCCAGCAAGGCGTCGCACGTGGCGTGAACCAAAGCGTCGCCGTCCGAATGCCCGAGCGGCCCTTTCGCGAAAGGGATTCGCAGGCCGCCCAAAATGAGCTTTCGCCCGGCGACAAGCCGATGAACGTCGGTGCCGATCCCGATCCGGCAGGCGGCCATGCGAGGTCTTTCCTTGCCGCTCATCCAATCTCCAGCCACCTTTTATAAAATTCTTTTTCCGAATGAGGTCGGCGCCGTGCCACCAGGCCGCGCGACGGCTAAGAAAGGATCCCAGCCCGTTCCGCCTGCTCCCGCTCCTGAGCAATGTAAAGCCGCGCCAGCGGCAGATCGGACGGCTTGGTAATTTTGATGTTCTGCTCCGATCCCATCAGCACGGTAACTTCACGCCCGAGGCGCTCGACGAGGCTGCATTCGTCGGTGGCCATAAAGCCGTCTTGGGCGGCGCGCGCCACCGCTTCTTTGAGCAGGTCGTAGCGGAAAGCTTGCGGCGTTTGCGCCAGCACAATGCGCTCGCGAGGAATCGTTCCCATCACGACCTGCCGCTCCACTTGCTTGACGGTGTCCACGCTGGGGATGCCCAGGATGGCCGCCCCGGTTTTGCGAGCGGCTTCGAGAACGTTTCGGATTTGTTCCAGGGTCACAAAGGGTCGGACCGCATCGTGAACGATCACCGTTTCGGCGGTGGGAGGCACTTCCGCCAGGGCCAGCGCCACAGTTTCCTGCCGTGACATTCCACCCGCCACCACGCGCAACGGTTTTATGA
>JAKASC010000229.1 GCA_021828245.1 Acidobacteriota bacterium | reverse complement strand
CTCTACTTTGAACTCCCGGTTGCCCCGGGCAAATTCTCCCGATTGAAGCTGTTGATTGGCTTGCTGCAAGATCGGCACGATGGCGGCGGGAGCCACGCCATAAGCCGCCATGCGGGCTGGATGAAGCGACACGCGAATTTCCCTCTGTTGCCCGCCAAGGAGCTGGGTGATGGAGACATTGTGGATGGTTTCCACCTGCCGCTCGACTTCCGCGGCCACGCGACGCAGCTCGTAGGCGTCATACCGGCGGCTCCAGAAGGTCAAGGCCAAAATCGGAACATCGTAAATGGAACGTGGCTTGATGAGCGGCTTCGAGGCCCCCGGGGGAATGAGGTCGAAGTGCGAATAGAGCTTGTTGTAGAGCTTCACTAAGGAAGTCTCCATGTTGTCCCCGACGTCGAATCGCACCGTCAGCATCGCCTCTCCGGGCTGGCTGGCTGAATACACGTACTTGACTCCCGGAATTCCCCAAATCAGCTTCTCCATGGGCGTGGTGAGACGTTCTTCCACTTCTTTGGCGCTGGCCCCGGGCATCGCCACAAAAACGTCCATCATGGGGACGACAATTTGGGGATCTTCTTCGCGGGGGGTTTCGAAAATGGCGAAGACGCCGAGCAAGATCGAAAAAAGCATGATGAGCGGCGTCAGCCTGGAGTTGATGAAGTAACGGGCAATCCGTCCTGCGGCGCCGAGGGTTTTCCGTGGTGTCATGGGGCCTCCACACGCGCGCCGTCGCTCAGGCGCCCTGTCTGGGAGATGGCGATTCGTTCGCCGCCCACCAAGCCCGAGAGGATTTCCACCTGATGGTCAAGCGTGCGGCCGGTTTTAACGAGGCGGTATTCCGCCACGCCGTTTGCATGAATGACGAAAACGCCTTCCAACTCGCCTCGTCGGACGATGGCGGAGCGCGGCACCGTGAGGAGTTTTTCCTCGCCGACCGGAAACTCCGCCGTGCCATAATCTCCGGCGCTGCATCCGCAATTCGACGGCAAGGCAATCTTGATGACAAAGGTGCGGCTGGCCGGGTCCGCTGCCGGAACGACTTCCGCAATTTCCCCCTGAAAATCCGTCTGGTGCAGCCGAACCCCGACAAACTGCCCGACGTGAGCCAAGCCTAAAAACTTCTCCGGCAGGCTGGCGTCCAGCCGATAATGCGTGGGATCTTCCACGGTCAGAATCGGCGTGCCCGGCATCACCAGCGTGCCCGCATCCACCGTTTTCGTCGTAACAAGACCGTTGATGGGCGAGACAATGCGGGAGTAACTGAAGGCGGCTCGAGCGGCGGCGGCTTCCGATTCGGCTTGCCGGCGCTGCGCCTGAATTTGTTTTTCTTGGGCTTCGAGGCGGGCTTGATTGGCGATCGCTGCCTTGTAGTTGGCGTTGGCCTGGTCGAACTCGGCCCGACTGACAGAATTCTCCGCCAACAAAGTCCGATAACGGCGGTACGTGAGCCCCGCCAAAATTCGCTGCGCCTTGGCCGCCTGAAGAGCTTGCTTGACCTCCGTGATGCCGTACGATGCCTGCTCAATGCCGGCCTGCGCTGCGGCAAGCTGAGCCCGGACCGCACGGTCGTCTATAACTGCCAGCACCTGCCCACGCCGCACGGAATCCCCCGGATGCACGTAAATCGCCCGGACGACCCCGCTGATTTGTGCTCCCAGAACGCTGGTGGTAGCGGACTCCACGGTGCCGGAAGCCTCGTAATACTCCGCCGTCGGCTCCCGATGAACCGTCTCCACGCTCACGCCTGCTACCACCGGCGGGTGGGGCTTCGATGAGGTTTGGCTCGAAGCGCAGCCGGCTAAAAACATGGCTCCTGTTATCACCAGAATCGAAATCGGATGAATCCTCATCTTCATGCGAGTCCCTCACGGTTTGGTTGGATTGCTCACCACCTTCGAGCTCGGCGCCAGTCGGCCGGTCGCGAGGTCCAGCGACGCTGCGGCCAGCCAATAGTCATAGACCGCGTTGAGATGCTCGCGTTCGGCGGAGGTCTCCGCTGTCTCGGCACTCAGCAGGTCGGTCATCGTGGCCAAGCCGGTTCCGTAACGGTTGCGCAAAATCCGCAGGCTTTCTTGGGCTTGGGCCGCTGCCGTGCGCGTCACCTCCACCCGCTCGCGCGCTGCCCGAACGTTCAAAAGTGCCTCCTGAACTTGAAGTCGAATTTGAGCCGCCATTTGGTCGCGCAGGGCGCGGACTTGCAACGCCCGCTCTTCGGCTTCCTGAAGCCGCGCCCGGTCGGCCCCTCCATTGAAAACGTTGAAGGTCAGCGTGGCCCCGGCAATCCAGTTATTCCCTCCCCGCGTGGCAAAGGTTTGATGGTCTTCTTCCCAAGAGCTGAACAAACCGATTTGCGGAAGAAACGTGCGACGCGCCATGCTAACGCCGTTGGCCGCTCGTTCTTCGCCCAGGGTCGCTTGGAGATAGTCCGGCCGGTGGGCGAGAGCGTACTGTTGTAATGCTTGGAGCGGCTGCGCCGTAAATTGAGTCTTAGCAAATTGCCCTTGCGCCTCGGTCGGCGCATCTTCGGGAAGACCGATCGCCACGTTCAATGCCGCCTGAGCGATCGCCAATCCATTCCGCGCGTTGATAAGTTGTTCTTTCGCCGCCGCCAATTGCACCTGCGCGCTTAAGACGTCGGAGGGCACGGTCAAACCCTGCCGTTCACGAGCCTCCGCCTGCGCCAGATCCGCGCTCGTCATATGGACGGCGGCTTCAGCCACGCGGATGTTTTGGCGCGCCAGTAATTCGTCGAAGAACGCCCGCACGACGCCAAAAATCACCTGTTGGCGAGCACGTCGGGCGCCCGCCGTGGCGCTTTCAGCACCAAGGCGTGCGTCCCGCACTCGTCGGCCGATCTCTCCCGCGTCATAAAGCGGCATGGAAGCGCTGAACGCGGTTCGGAAATTGTCGAGTGGCGGCGGAACGTTCAGGAATCCCAAGGCGAAATTGCGCGCCGTGAATTGGCGTTGAGTCAGCAGACTGCCGAAGACATAAACCGGATTATTGCCGCGCGTGAACCCTTCGGAAAAATCCACCCGAGGATAACGGCCGGCTTGAGCAACGGCGATCGTCCGTCGCACAGCCGCGGCATAGGCGTTGGCCGCGTGGATGGCAGGATTTTTCTCGAGGGCCAAGGCTACAGCCTGCTTCAGCGTCAACGGGGCTGGCGGCTTCTTTTGGGCATGGAGCGGCAATGAGGTGCCGAGGGCGCAGCTAAGCGCCAGCAGAGCGAAGCGGATTTTCGCCATGCGCACCCTCCGTTGAAGGCCTGGTATCTTCTTCCGGCTCGATTTCAAAAGTGTGTTCGATCCGTGTCGTGTGAGCCATCATGGCGCTGACCGAGCAGTATTTGGTCTCCGAAAGTTCGATGGCCCGCCGGACCGCCTCCGGGTCAATCCGGCCTCGGAGGTAATGCCTGATTTCCACACGGGTGAAATAACGGGGCGGCTCCTCGCGCTGCTCTGCGCGCAGCTCCACCCGATAGCCGGTAACCGTCTGACGTTTCTTTCGGAGAATTCCAATCACATCGAAAGCCGTGCAACCTCCGAGAGCCAGAAGGGCAATTTCCATCGGCCGCGCCCCGCCATTGCCGGTTGCATCGTCCAAAATGAGGA
>JAKASC010000228.1 GCA_021828245.1 Acidobacteriota bacterium | reverse complement strand
GCGAGCGGCTGCGGATGGAGCAGTTGGATTACAACCTGCTGTTCCGCTGGTTCGTGGGGTTGAACCTGGACGACCCGATCTGGGATGCGACGGTGTACTCGAAGAACCGCGAACGGTTGCTCGCTGGCGAGGGGGCCGAGGCGTTTTTCCAGCAGGTCCTGGAAATAGCCAAGCCGCAAGATTTGCTCAGCGACGAACACTTCACCGTCGATGGCACGTTGATCGAAGCCTGGGCGGGCCAGAAGAGTTTCAGGAAGAAGGATGGGGGCGAAGCCTCCCCGCCACCGGACGATTCGGGCAATCCCACGGTCAATTTCCACGGGGAGAAGCGGTCGAATCAGACGCACGAATCCACGACCGACCGCGATGCCCGGCTGTACCGGAAGTCGAAGGGCAGCGAGGCGAAGCTGGCTTACCTGGGCCACGTGCTGATGGAGAACCGGAACGGCCTGCTGGTGGACGCGATGCTGACACAAGCCGATGGCAGGGCAGAGCGAGACGCGGCGCGGCTGATGGCTTGGCGGCACGAAGCCGGTCACACTGGGCGCCGACAAGAATTATGACACGCGGGACTTGGTGCGTGACTTGCGTCAGATAGGGGTGAGGCCTCACGTGGCGCAGAACAAGAAGAACCGTTCCAGCGCCATTGATGGTCGAACCACGCGTCAGGCGGGCTACGCGCACAGCCAAAGAGAACGCAAGCGGGTGGAAGAGATCTTCGGCTGGATGAAGACGGTCGGTCTGATGCGGAAGGTGAGGCACCGCGGCCACGAGCGGGTCGCTTGGATGTTTACGTGGGTTGCAGCCACCTACAACCTGATGCGGATTCGGAACCTGATCGGAGCCACGGCATGAGATCCAGGGCGAAGTATCTCCGGAAGTACCAACCAGGCGGTGAAAGCCACCTGAAAGCCTGGCCGGCCGAGGTAGGTAACCTCCGGCAGGGTGCTGAATTCGTGCTTGCAACCGAACGACTTTTCTAATTACAGCCATTTTTCAGCAAACTGTTAGGCCTCGCCTTGGCCGACGCTGTACGAATCGAGAGCAACCTTCCATCGTTCGAAAGATGCGTCCTGGACGCGTTGCTGGTTTGGGCGAACCGCTTTATGGTGGCACCAGTAGTCCACCGCACGTTGGTAGCGAAGATGTAGACGTGCCCGATTGAGAAGCACCGGCAGCCAACCTTCTGTGCGCGGGCGCGCGAACTCGTGCTCCTCAACCCAGCAAAGGAGGAGGTTGAACAAATCTCCCGGTCCTTTCCCCTCACCGCTCGCCGACGAGTCCACAGTCTCCAAGAAACCAGGGCAACGTCGCCACAGTTCACGCTTGACTGCTTTGGGGAGGCGGTTTTCCCGATCAAAAGCAATCCGCACCCAGTGCGCAAAAACCTGCCACTCGACATACTGATCTACGGTCCGGCTCAGTGTAGGAGCGCTGACTCGGCGGTTCAACTTTATGAGTCCACGTAACTCATCAGTCGTTTCGAAGGTATCGAATACTTCATCGGCGGCGCGTTCGGACGCTTTACACCATTCCAGGAAAGACGGGTAAGAGGCGGGCTTTCTCTGCATCCAATGTCGCTCGCAGTAGTACCAATAGGCCTCGACACGGAGGGCGGCAAGCTCACGCACAGCGTAATAGCCGACGGCGTCCATCCAGCCTTCCTGCCTGGGCTTAGCGAAAATTCGGTCGTTCACCCATTGCTCAAGCCGACACCAGCGCTGCGAAGAACTTCTGGGATCGTTCCCGCGCCGTTGTTCCTCAAATCGCTCAAGGCCAGGACAGCGTTTGTTCACGATCTGTAGGAGCCATTGCGGAGAATTGCCTTCAGCCTCCTCGATGACGCGCACCCAATAAACAAATGCTTGCCATTTCACATATGATTCGCGGGCTTTCAACAATTGGGGCCACGGAATCCGGGCGGCCTCTCTGTCCGCCATCTGCTTAGCCGCTTCGTCAACGCGCCTTTGCAGTTTGCTGGGCTGCCACGCGCGGCTTTGATTGGCTGATTTCAATGCGTATTTCTCTAACGGCGCCAGAGAAGAGACCCTGCTGGCGAAACACATGTGCTAGCGCACGGTGACAAATTGAACGAGCGGATCTGCACGGCCGTCCTGACAGTCATCCGCTCCTCTCCCGTCCGACAGTATGGTACCGTAAAAATGGAGACATCAAGTGAAAATCCAAGGTCCTTCGGCGGACTGGGACAAGCGGCTCATAGATTTGTTTGTCGCTGGTCTGAACAGAAAGGCGGGCACGAGTTATCAAAGTCCGCGCTATCCAGACCGTGAAGACCGGAGAACAAAAGCTGTGGACGCGATGTATTTTGATCCCGCGAATGGAAGTCTCGCCATCGAGCATACGTGCCTGGAGCCCTTCATTGGCGCAACCGCCTACGAGCGCGGGCCTCTGAAAACGGTGTGGGAACCGCTGAAGCAGGCACCGTTGCCCGAGTACCATATCTCGCTTCGCGTTCCTCTGAAGGGAGTGGTTAGGGGTTCGAACTGGGGAGAAGCAGCGTCGCTGGTGAACGACTGGTTTTTGAGGGAGAAAGATAATTTCCCCCTTGGTGAAACTTCTTTTGAGATCCCCGGCATTCAGCCCCCTCTTCGCGTTAAGGTTTTTACGCAGTATATCAAAGGGTATCCGGGGTCAGTGAGCATAGGGACTTATGACCGAGCCTTTCAAGATCGTAAGCAGTCGATTTTGCCGAGGCTGAAAAAATCTCTTACGGAAAAGCTGCCAAAGCTCGTGCGAACGGAGGCGGATAGGAGAGTTTTGCTGATAGAGCTGCTTGACCGTAGTCTTGGAAATCTTTGGGACCTCGCCAAGATCACGAACGAACTGAAAACTTTCTTTCCGTATTTGAGTGCAGTCGAACTTTGGGGCACCGACGACTCACGTTCCGGAATAGCAGGCACGCCGACCTTCTGCCATTTGCAAGGGGGATTCATCGTCCGTGCCTTTCTGGCTCGCCCTATAGTATCTCTTATCCCTCCCTCTCATTAAGCTTTGGCGGTCCAGTGAACCTTAAAGGTTGTGACCTACTGAGCTAACGCAATGTATTTGGCCGAGCGATGGCGAAGCCGCTGAACTCCGGCACAGTTATGAACGGAACTTGAGGAATGCTAAGGCAAGCCGCCAAGAGCTCAATCCGGCACACGGCCATATTCCCAAGAAATTTTGCGTTCTCTGCAATGTGGGGGATTCGTTCGGGCAGGAGACCCATCAGCCGGGCGCAAGTTGCATCGGCAGCCACAGGATCATGCGATAGGACGATTCGATCCAGCCGTCGGCTGGTTCCTGTTAAGGGGCCATTGCCTTCCATGCAGACAATCGCATCGGCGATGACGAAGTGAATCGGTAGGGTCGCTGCAAGGTCCACAATACATTGCTGGATGCCGCGCCAGTGCAAAATGTTTTTCGGCCAGCCGTATTTAATCCCGGGCACGACTCCGAACATGTTCTTCAAGCTTAGGGTCACTCCAGCCCAATGGTGGGTCTTGACCTTGGGCATCGACACGATGAACTCCGCCTGGAGCAGGGTGCGCCGGGCCGGCTCGAAATCGGGAGCACTTCGCCTGCACCTGAGGATTATCTGCAAGCAGGCTCCCTTTGGGAACATCTTGCCGAGCACGGAATAGCGTTTCGGAATTATGGCGAGATCGG
>JAKASC010000227.1 GCA_021828245.1 Acidobacteriota bacterium | reverse complement strand
CTTGCTCGCGCTGCGCGATCTCGGCGCCGACGCCCTCCGCCGTCCGCTCCACCGATTTGGCGGTGACCTCTAATCCGGCCAGAACTCTCCTCTGCTCGCGGCCATGATCGAAGGGGGCCTCCGGGCCATAAGCGCTAAGATAATAGTTGACCTTGATCTCTAGATTTCGTACTCTGAGAACATGAATGCCCTTGACGAAGATTGGGAAATTCTCCTGAGGTTGTTCCCGCCGGGCTGGGAAATCGAGGCGCGGCGCAGCGGTGCCGTGGCGCGTCTTCGCGGTTTTGACTCGGTGAACGAGGTATTGCGCGCCTTATTGCTACACGTCGGCTGCGGCTATTCACTGCGCGAGACGGCCGTGCGGGCCAAGGCGGCCGGTGTTGCTGAAGTGTCGGATGTGACGCTGTTGAACCGCTTGCGACAAGCGGAAGGGTGGCTGCAGCATCTTTGTCAGGAATTGCTGAAGGAAGGTGGAGTGCAATGGTCAGGGCCACGACCACGGCGGCGCATCCGGGCCGTAGATGCAACGGTGATCAAGGAACCAGGTAAAACCGGCTCCCAGTGGCGCCTTCACTACAGCCTCCTGCTGCCCGAGTTGAGTTGCGATTTCTTTGCGATCACGGCCACCGAGGGCCGGGATACTGGTGAGCGCTTGGGGCGTTTGCCCGCCGCGGCCGGGGATCTCATCTTAGCGGATCGCGGCTACTCAAATCCGCCCGGAGTGGCGTCGCTCGCCCGTCAAGGGGCGGACGTGATTGTCCGACTGAATACTTCGACCCTGCCGTTGTTCGGGCCCACCGGCCAGCGCCTCAGTTTGTTGCCGAAGCTACGGAAAATCCGGGCCGCGGGCACGATTCGCCAATGGCCGGCGTGGGTGCACGACCAGAGTCGGCCCATCGCGGGACGCCTCTGTGCGGTCCGTAAGACTGAGCAAGCCATCGCCTTGGCGCAACGGCGAATCACCCGCCGGGAGCAGAAAAAGCACCATCAGACCAAACCGGAAACCCGCGAGTACGCCTGTTACGTGCTCGTTTTCACCACCGTGCCGGAGTCGGAGATGAGCGCGGCCGAGGTGTTGGAGCACTATCGCTTCCGGTGGCAAATTGAGTTGATGTTTAAGCAGCTGAAGTCCATCCTGGCGATTGGCCACCTGCCCCAATACGACCCTCAGAGTTCTCGGGCCTGGCTCTACGGAAAAATTCTCGTCGCGCTGCTAACACAAAAGTTAGTACGCCTGGGTTCCGCCCTTTCCCCCTGGGGCTACGATCTCTGGCAAACCACCGGTGCGCAGCCCCTGGCGTGAGTTCCAATTCGCCCTCCATCAGCTCCAGCAAACGATCGCTCCCAGACTGGGACTGCAGCAGGTGCTGACGCAATGGAATGAGATTGCAGCGGCGTTGGCCGAGCGCAACCGTAAGCGCGTCCCTCAGCTTGCACGCTTTTCATTATCTTAGCGCTTATGGCCCCCACCACCCTCCACCTCGTGTCATCATTCCGAGGAGCCCGTTCGCCCTCCCCTGGCGAACGGCCCCGAACAAAGCGAGGGGTCTCAGGATCGACCGGCAACGAGGAATCTCGCACTGAAATGAACCTGGCAGCGGCGATTGCGTGCCTGCCCGGGAAACGCCGTTGCATTCGCGGCGTGGGAGTCATATATAATTGCGGGTTTGACCCCGGTTCAGAGAGAACGATGGCCTGTTTTTTAGACCTGTTTGGTCCCGAAACATATAAGGCGTTCGCGCGCGTCGGCCCATCGGGGTCACGATTCCGGCGCCGCAACGAATTCGGGGTGATCTGAAAGGAGTGTGCACATGAATTACAGTCCCGCACTATGGCGCCTGCGAGCGTCTTACGTGATCATCTTTATTTTTTTGGCGAGCGGAGCCGCAAAGGCTCAAGGCCTGGGGCTGGCGCGGACGCCGCCCATGGGCTGGAACAGCTGGAACCACTTCCGGTGTAAAGTCTCGGACGCCGTCATTCGCGCGCAAGCCGATGCGATGGCAAGCAACGGCATGAAGGCCGCCGGCTACAAATACGTCAACATCGACGCCTGCTGGCAGGGCAAGCGGGATGCCAAGGGAGTCATTCACAGCAACAAGCGCTTTCCGGACATGAAGGCTCTCGCCGGCTACGTCCACAGCAAAGGGTTGAAACTGGGTCTCTACTCTTCTCCCGGACCCTTGACCTGCGGACCGCACCATCTAACCTTCGCGGGCAGCTACGGCCATGAAGCGCAGGACGCCCGAACTTACGCGGCCTGGGGCGTGGACTACCTGAAATACGATTGGTGCAGCGCGGGAGAAGTTTACAAGATGTCCCAAATGCCCGAGGCCTACGAAAAGATGCACCGGGCGCTCGCCAGCACGGGACGCCCCATCGTCTTCAGCCTGTGCCAGTACGGCGTGATGGACGTTTGGAAATGGGGAGCATCGTCAGGCGGCAACTTGTGGAGGACCACCGGCGACATCAAAGACAATTGGGCAAGCATGTCGCGCAATGGATTTGACCTGCAGCCCGGCCTGGCCCCATATGCCGGTCCCGGCCATTGGAACGACCCGGACATGCTGGAAGTGGGCAATGGGGGAATGACCCAGACGGAAGATCGCACCCACATGAGCCTGTGGTGCATGCTGGCCGCTCCGTTGATTGCCGGCAATGACCTGACCCAGATGACGCCGGAAACTCTCGCCATCCTGACCAACCGTGAGGTTATTGCAGTGGACCAAGACCCGCTGGGGCGCGAAGGATATCCCCTTGCCCGTTACAAAGATGGAAAGCAGTTCACCATCCATGAGGAATTGCCGCTGCCTCGCGGTTCAAACATTCAACTCGGCGGTGGCGACGATCAGGAAGTGTGGGTAAAACCGTTATCAGGAGGCGCGACGGCCGTGGCCTTGTTTAACCGCGCGGCCACGCCTGCCCGCATCTCTGTTCAGTGGCGGGAATTGAAGATACACGGCGCGCCAAAGGTGCGCGACCTGTGGGCCCACCGCAATCTGGGCCGCATCAAAAAGGGGTACTCGGCGGAGGTGCCGGGGCACGGCGTCGTCATGCTGCGCGTTTCCAGGTAAGTGCGAACGCGAAGGCATGGCCGCCAGGCTTGAACGCGCGCGTCGCGCTAATCTTCTGGTCCGCGGCTTTTTGATTGCGCTCACGCCCGCTCTGTAAGGGCTGTGTCCCCATCGCCCGCCTTCGTGTCATTTTGCTTCCGGTCCTAATGCGCGCTGGCTCGGGCATGCTGGATGAGCTGGTCGATCCCTCTTTCAGAAATGCCTTGGCTTTCCAATTCAGCGCGCAGTTCCTCCTCCGTCATGGCGTTATTTGTAGGCGTGAGGCTGTCGTTCGGAAATGCCGCACTGAGTCCGGAGATCGTAAATTTCTCAGGATTCTTTCCGACCACTCTTATCACAAATTGTGCCATTACTTTCTCCTGGTCATTGGATTGGGCCCGCCTTGCCAAGGCTCCTGCTCTCGGCTCCGGTTTATGTAATCGCGGGCGGCGCGGACATTGATGCTTCTGCAAGGCGTGCGATGGCCGCCCCGTGAAGTCAAACCTTTCGTATACACCGCACGCTGCTTGAATGCAAGGAACTAAAGGACCATAAGAAAAGCAATGATAATGAAGTATTAATTATCCAGTTGATAAACGGCAAGGTAGCGCGAATCTTCCGGTCCGCGGCTTTCGCCTTCGTAGCGGCGGCTTTATCCCGCCACCTG
>JAKASC010000226.1 GCA_021828245.1 Acidobacteriota bacterium | reverse complement strand
CACATACCGGAAGCGATGGTCGCGCTTCAGGTCAAGAATCCGGTCACGGTACACCTGAACGATTTCGGTAATCTCCTCGACCGATAATTGCGCCAAGGTCACTCCGTGGCGGCGGGTAGCGACCAGGATTTCATGGGCGCCCACGGCGTTCATGCGGTCGAACATGCCTTCGCCCGCCCGGTCCAGCTCGCCTTCAATCCTGAACAGCGGGGCCCGGTCGGGAAAAACGCGCACCTCCCACTGCCCATCCTTTCCCTTCCGCTCGTAAACGCTCGGGGGCGTAAACCGCTCATTGCCGGGACAAAAAGGACACTCGACGCCGGATTCCAACGCGGCCGGAAGGCTGGGCCGCTTTCCCGTAATGACCCATCGCCGCTGGACGGGGTCCAATCGCAATTCAGCCATCGCATTCGCCTCAGACGAGTTTCTGGATTTGCAACCAAGCCGGCGGGGAGCGTTCCCCGGCGTCGCGCCATGAAACTTCCTATTCTAGCCTGAATCGCTTTCCTTCCGAGAGTTTGTTCTGAAGGCTGTCACTTCGGCCGACGGTAGTCGGGCTTTTCGGCGGGCACTCGGAGCCAGTGGCACGGCCATCTTGACCGTGTTTCCGCACGGGCGGGGCACCCGAGCCACAGAAGGGCAGCGCGCTTGCGGGGCCGCACGGCGAGCAAGGCCTCGCCACCGCTGCCATTCCGGCAGAATTTGGCTTGACGCTGTTTTCGCTTGTGGGCTACCGTCAATACGATAGGGTGAGATGATCGCGCGAGGCTTCAGGCGCGGCCATGCGCCCTCTGCGCCGATTCGCGTCATGGAATTGTTCGAACTTGCCAAAACGCTAATCAACCTTGACTCGGTAACGGGTGAGGAGCGCCGCTGCGCCGAGTTTCTCCGCGGTTATCTCGCGGAGATGGGCTTTCACGTTGAGCTCCAGCCGGTGGAGGGCGGACGAGCCAACGTGCTGGCGTTTTTGGACCCTCCGCGCGTCGTGTTGAGCACGCACATGGATACGGTTCCGCCGTATGTTCCGGCCAGCGAAGACGACCAATTCATTTATGGCCGCGGGTCTTGCGACGCCAAAGGGATTCTGGCCGCGCAAATTGAGGCGGCGCGTCGGCTGATGCAGTCCGGCGAGCGGCGCGTCGGCCTGGTCTTTTTGGTGGGCGAGGAAACCTTAAGCGATGGGGCGCGCGTCGCCAACCAGCACGCCCTCGGCTCGGAGTTCATCATCAACGGCGAACCGACCGACAACAAGCTGGCGCGGGGTTGCAAAGGGATTCTGCGCGTGGATCTGAAGGCCCGCGGGCGCATGGCGCATTCCGCCTATCCGCACCTCGGTGAGTCCGCCATCGAAAAGTTGCTGGACGTTTTGAACGATTTGCGACGCCTGCCGCTGGCGCAGCATCCCGTGCTCGGCCCGGCAACCATGAACATCGGGGTCATCCAAGGCGGCCGAGCCGCCAACGTGGTGCCCGATGAAGCCATAGCTCAAATCCTTTTCCGCACCGTCGAGGATTCCGGCCGCTTGGAACAGGAAATTGCGCGGCGGCTCGACGGTCGCTGCGAGTTCGAATTTGTGCGCTCCACGCCCCCGCTTATGATGGAGCCGCTCGACGGCTTTGAGACCGAGGTAGTGGCCTTCACCACCGATTTGCCCAACCTCACGCGCTGGGGCAGGCCACTGCTGCTCGGCCCGGGCTCGATTGACGTGGCGCACACCGCGCAGGAGCGAGTTCGCAAGGCCGATTTGCTGCGGGCCGTGGAACTCTATGTCCGTTTAGTGCGAGAATTGCTTTCGCGCCCGGCGCAGGCTTAACCGGCCAACAACAGCGGCGAGGGCTGCGGCGGGCGGCGGCCCGAAGTCACCGCGCGCTCGAGCGCGCTAGACGCGCAGAGGCAGCGCGGCGCCAAGCCGTCGCAACCGACCCAGGAGACTTTGATGAAGAAGATGGAAGTGGGGATTTTAGGGGCAACGGGGATGGTGGGGCAGCGGTTTCTCAGCCTGCTCGAGCACCATCCGTGGTTTGAGGCCACGTGGCTTGCGGCCTCCGACCGCTCGGCGGGAAAGAAATACGGCGAAGCGTGCAACTGGCGGCTGCGCTCGCCCATGCCCGTCGCCGCGCGTGACCTGGAGGTGCACGAATGCAAGCCCGGCGGCGCGCCCCAGCTTATTTTTTCTTCGCTCGATTCCAAAGTCGCGGGCGAGATTGAGAAGGAATTCGCGCGCGCCGGCCACGTGGTGGTCTCCAATTCCTCCAATCATCGGATGGATGCGGACGTCCCGCTGCTGATTCCGGAAGTCAACCCCGACCATTTGGCCCTGGTGGGCGCGCAGCGAAAACAGCGCGGCTGGTCGGGCATGATCGTCACCAATCCTAACTGCACGACGGTCGGCTTGGTGATGTCGCTTGCGCCGCTGGAGCGTGCTTTCGGCTTGTCGAAGGTCATGATGACCAGCATGCAGGCGGTATCGGGCGCCGGTTATCCCGGGGTGCCCACGCTCGATATTTTGGGCAACGTGATTCCGTATATCTCGGGCGAGGAAGAAAAGGTGGAGCGCGAAACCCAAAAGCTGCTGGGGCAATTGGTGGACGGTCGAGTGCAGCCGGGTGATTTTGCTGTCAGCGCCCACTGCAACCGCGTGATGGTTGAAGACGGCCACACCGAATCCATATCCGTCGCACTGCGCCAAAAGGTGAGCCTCGGGGAATTGATCGAAGCCTGGCGCCGCTTCCGCTCCTTGCCGCAGGAACGCCACTTGCCGAGCGCGCCCCAGCATCCCATCGTCGTCCGGGACGAAGCCGACCGGCCTCAGCCCCGGCTGGACGCCGAAACGGAGCACGGCATGGCGACGGTCATTGGCCGCGTGCGGCCTTGCCCGGTGCTCGAATTCAAATATACGGCGCTCAGCCATAACACGATTCGTGGTGCCGCCGGGGCGGCCTTGCTCAACGCCGAACTGATGAGGTCGGAGGGCTACCTGGACTGAGGTGAAGTCTAGGCTCATCCGCCGCTGTTTCGAGGCCGGCGGCGACTCTGAATTCGTCATAGCCCAGCCTATGTCCACTCCTGAGACACCGCGCTTGCCCGAGGATCTCCGGCCGCTGAACCTCGCCCTGCTGGGCTACGGCAAGATGGGTCGGACGATTGCGCAGCTTGCGCCCTCGCGAGGATTTGAAGTGAGGCTGACGTTGGATGTGGACACCAATGTAGGCGGCCAAGCTATCACGCGGGAAAACTTCCAAGGCATAGACGTCGCGGTGGACTTCACCACGCCCGAGGCGGCCGTGGAGAACATCCGTCGCGTGGCCGCGCTGGGCGTCAACCTGGTGGTGGGCACGACCGGCTGGCACCATCGCTTGGAAGAGGTGCGTGGCATCATCGAATCGAGCGGCGTGGGGATGGTTTATGCCGCAAACTTTTCAATTGGCGTTCAGATGTTTTATCGCTTGGCGCGGGCCGCTGCGCAAGAGTTCGCGTCGCTGACCATGTATGAGCCTTATCTCACCGAAGCCCATCATCAAGCCAAAAAAGATGCGCCTTCCGGCACGGCGCTTGAGCTCCAGCGTCAGATTCAGCCCTGGCTCGGCGAGCGGGTCTTAACCGTCGCCAGCGTTCGCGCCGGCTACATTCCCGGCACCCATGAGCTGGGATTTGATTCCGAGGCGGACACCGTGATTCTGCGTCACACGGCGCGCAGTCGCCAAGGCTTCGCCGAAGGCGCTCTCTACGC
>JAKASC010000225.1 GCA_021828245.1 Acidobacteriota bacterium | reverse complement strand
AATGCGTTTTGACCAAGTCGTCGCGCGTCCAGCCGGTGGGATTAAAGACAACAATGGGAACGCTCCTGGAGATGGGAATTTGAACACGCTCGGCGATGTTGCGCAGCATGTGACGGAGAATTTCTCCGCCGCGCAGAACCGCAAGTTCCGAGCGTTCTTTCTTCTCTTCGTCGCCGATGCTGCCCCCCTGTCCATCATGGTTGTGGTCCATGGAAGTGATGAGCTGCTTCCAAAGATTATCCAGCGTTGCCTGCGGGTAAGGCGCGTAGCCGAGCGCGTCATTGATGGCCGCGAACTCTTCCGCATCGAGCAGCGTCGTGGTTGCCGGAACGGCCCACTGCCAGAGTTGCACAATGGAAGTCTCGACCATCGGCCAGCCGGAGGGAATTTCACCTTGGAGGACGGGCAAGCCGGTGGTCGCGCGGACGCGCGCAAAGAAGGTTTGCGGCGTCGCCAAGATAAAATGATCGCCCGGCAGCGCTTGATTGAGCGCCCGAAGGTTCGCAATGAGCCTCGCCGTCGGCGCCCACAAATCGCAGCCTGAACTCATAAAGATCGGCCCCGGCGCCGTCGCATGGACTCGCTCGATTTGCTGCGCAAGGCTCTGCCGCTTGGTTTCACTGAGAATGTCCGGGAAATCGAGCTGCGCGCCCCAACAGTAGCCGTAAAGGTCATTCCACACCAGCGCCTTGGAGCCGTCCCGCGCTTCCCAATAGAACAAGGATTTGTCGCGCGGCCCCATGCGCGTCATAATCATGAAAGGAATGCCGGCCTCGCGCAGCAGTTGCGGAAACTGCGGCGTAAAGCCGGGAATATCGCTCAGCGCATCCACCCGCGGACGGACGCCGAATTCGTATTCGGCGTAAAGGGTTCCGTAGAGCAGATTGCGCGCCAACACCTCGCCGGGCGGAAATTCCTGAAAAATACCCGCCCACTCCGGCGCGATCTCGATGCGCCCTTGCTGGACCAATTGCTTGAACTCGGCAAGCTCCGCTGTGCCGCGATGGCTCTCCACAAAGTTGTTAACGAAGTTGTTCGACTCAAGGAAAAAACGGAAGCTCGGATGCTGCTCGGCAATCTTTATCGCCTTGGCGATAATGCGATTGCCGCGCGCCAGGCACTCATCGCCCGTTCCCGCCCAGAACCGATCCAGATGGGAAAACGGAATCACATAAACGTCCAGCTTGCCGGAGGCGCCCGGCGCAGGGCGTGGCGCGCCGCGCAAAAGCAAAACGGCGCCCAAGCTGAGCGCGGCCCACCCCACCAGGATTCTGACCTGGCCAATGTTTCTATTGAGCATCTGAGCCTCCCACGGTGATTCTTCCCATTCCGTCAGCCCTTGCGGCTCTGTCGCCGCCTAGTATCCCGCCGCCCTGCACCTCTTGCAGGGGCAAGCCGGGTCACGGGCAGCCGGCCATGTTATGACGCCAGGACCTCATCATAAGCCCGCAAAGTGGCGCGCGCGGTTCGCTCCCAGGTAAATTGGGCGGCTCGCTCCAGCGAAGCCGCGATCAGTCTCTGTCGGACGGCCGGATCCTCAACCGCCTGGCGAACCTTGGCCGCCATGTCCGCTGGATCGAGGGCCTCAGCGTAGAGTGCCGCCGACCCTCCCACCTCGGGAAGCGCGGAGGTGTTGGCCGCCACGACGGGCACGCCGTAGCTCATAGCTTCAAGAATGGGGAGGCCAAATCCTTCCTCAAGAGAGGGAAACAGCAGCACGTCGGCGCACTGATACAATGCCTGCAAGCGGCGAGCCTCGACGTGACCCAGAAGCTCCACGCGCGAGCGGAGCCCTTGCTGACGGATGTAATCATAGATGGTTTCCGCACCGTAGCCGTTACCTCCGGCAAAGACCATCCGATAGGTTCGCGGAAGCTGCTCGAGCGCGCGCAGGGCGTTCAGCACATTCTTGCGCGTTTGCAAAACGCCGACGTGCAATACGAGGAAACCCTCCTCAACCGCCAATCGCGCGCGTTCCGCCGCCATCTCCGCAGGCGGCAAGCGCACTGCCGGCCTGGCGACACCGTAAGGAATCACCAGGATTTTTGTCGGCTCCGCGCCAGCGTGCTCAACTAATTGACCGCGAGTGTACTCCGAGGGGACAAGGATGCGCGCCGCGCGCCCGGCGGACTCGATGAGCAATCGTCCAAACTTCCGCCGAAACTCGGCGGTTGAGTAGGTAAGGCCGGTTAGCGGAAATACGTCGTGAATGCTCACCACTTCCTGCCGGAAGCGAAAGGCCGGAGGACGTTGCGCCAGGCTATGAAACAGCTCGGCTCTCCACGGAAGCCAAAACGTCAACCCCTGCTGGTAGCCCGACACGCTGAAGCGTCGGTTGGGCTGGCGCCCTCGCGGCAAAGCCGAAACGAGCGCCTTCCGTTGACGCCACCGGGAGAGGCGGTAACACAAGAGGAATTCGTGTTTGGATTCAAGGTCGGCAAGCGCGCCAATGAGAGAGCGGGAGTAGGTGGCGACGCCCGAAGGCATTGGGTCAAGCGCATAGGTGGCATCGAGCGCAATGGTGGCCATGAGCGAACCACTCCGGATTCTAGCAAAAGATGCGCGCCAAGCGGCGCTTGCCCCAACTTGAAATCCCGTGTGCGAAGGCGAATGTAGAACCACATGGCAAATTGCCCCGCACCGTCGAGGCCATGAGCTCGAAGAATTGAGGCAGACTGGTGGGCGCACGATGTCAGGAAATCATCGAGAGCACTGGCTTGGTCCCGCCTTGAACGCGGGGTTCGCCGGCGTCGTCAGCTTAGCGGTGAGCCGCCGAACGGCCTGGGTTTTCGAGACGGTATTCTTTGACCTTGCGATAGAGGGTAGTCTTACCGATACCTAAAAGTTTCGCCGCCTGCAGGCAGTTGCCCTCGGCCGCATCCAGGGCTTCGAGGATGGCGCGTTTTTCGACCTGTTCCAGCGTTGGAACCGCCGTTGGTTCCCTTGCCCACAGGCCGTATTGCAGACTGGAAGGTAAATCGTGAAGCTGGATTTCGCGGCCTGAGCCCAAGGTGACGGCCCGTTGAATACAATTCTCCAGTTCGCGCACGTTCCCCGGCCAGTCATATGCCATGAGGCAGGTAAGCGCCTCGCGGGAGATATCTTCGATGGGGCTACCTTCTCCGGTGAAGCGCCGCAGAAAGTGATATGCGAGCGCGGGAATGTCTTCCTTCCGTTCCCGCAGCGGAGGCAACTTAATGGAAACTACGTTCAAGCGAAAGAAAAGGTCTTTGCGAAAGGTTCCCTGAGTGATGGCACCCTCCAGATGCCGATTGGTGCCGGCCATCACGCGGGCCTGTAAAGGAAGCCTCTGGTTGCTTCCGACAGGCCGGACTTCTCTTTCCTGCAAAACGCGGAGCAGCTTGGCCTGCAATTCAAGGGGCAGCTCGCCAATTTCATCCAGGAAGACCGTCCCTTTGCCTGCGGCCAGCAATAAACCGGTGCGATTCTGATGCGCGCCGGTGAAGGCGCCGCGCACGTGGCCAAAAAGTTCGCTCTCGATGAGATGAGCGGAGAGCGCGCCGCAATCCACCGGAACGAAGGGTTCTTGGCTGGCGGGTCCTAGCGCGTGAATGGCCCGCGCCACCAGCTCCTTGCCTGTCCCGCTTTCTCCAAGGACCAGAACCGGGTGACGGGCCGAAGCAACCTTGACGATCAGATCGTAAACTCGCTGCATTTTGGCCGAGGAGCCGACCAGCCCCTCTAACTCAAGACGAGCCTGGAGGCGCTTGCGCAGCAGCGCGTTCTCCTGAT
>JAKASC010000224.1 GCA_021828245.1 Acidobacteriota bacterium | reverse complement strand
CGGGGGTCATCCAGTGGATGCTCAACAACGCTTGGCCTTCGATGATCTGGCATTTGTTCGATTATTATCTGCGGCCGGGCGGAGGGTACTTCGGGGCCAAGGAAGCCTGCCAGCCCTTGCACGTGCAGTATTCCTATGATGACGGTTCCATCGTGGTGGTCAACTCGTACTATCGCGCCTTTTCCAATTATCGAGTGACCGCCCAGGTCTATAATCTCGATTTGACAGAGAAATTCTCCAAGCAACAGCAGCTCAACATCCCGGCGAATAGCAGCACGCGGGTGTTTGTTTTGCCCAAGCTCGAAGGCTTGAGCACCACGTATTTCGTCCGGCTTCGCCTCGCTGACGCCGCCGGAAAGACTGTGAGCTCGAACTTCTATTGGCTTTCCACCAAGCCTGATGTTTTTGATTGGGACGACAGCACGTGGTATTACACTCCCTTGTCCAGTTACGCCGATTTTACCGAACTCGAGCAACTCCCCCAGGTTAAACTGGGTGTGCGGGTGCGGTCCGCGCACGAGGGAGCATGGGAGCTTCAGGACATTACGCTGAACAACCCAACGGATCACCTTGCTTTCTTCGTTCACTTGAGGATTCTGCGCAAGAGCGACGGAGAAGAGATTGCGCCCGTGCTGTGGAAGAACAACTACTTTGAGTTGATGCCGGGCGCAACCAAGACCGTGACGGCTCGCTACCGCCCGACGGAGCTGCGGGGCGCTCAACCCGTGGTGGCCGTGGACGGGTGGAATGTGGTGCCTGTGGAAAAATGATGCTGGAGCGGTTAAATTCCAGGCTGATTTTCAAAATTGACCGACTCCTTCGATTATAATACGGGTGAAAAGTAGAAGCCTGAGCCGGAGGTTTATCGTGGCGGGGGAAAATTAACGTGCGCCTTGGCGATCTAATTGACGACTATTGCCCTCGATGCAAGCTTCTGCTGAATCACGATGTCGCCAGCTTTCAGGATGGCCAAGTCGCCAAGGTCATCTGCAGAACCTGCTTCACCGAACATTCTTATCTTCACGGCAAGGCAGCCCCCAAAAAGCCCAAGAGCTCCCCGTCCGCCTTCGAGCAGGTGTTGGCAAAGGCAAGCCCTTCCCCATCTGCCGCGGCGAGTCCCCCTCCGCCGAAGAAACGAACTTCTGCTCCTGCGCGCTATATTTCTCGCCATTCGCAGCACCGCCCCCGAGATAAAGGGAAGCGACGCACGGATTGAGCACGCGCCCGTCCCTCGGCGACGTCACCGAGTGAACGAAGGTTTGGAGAATCGTGCGAGGCTTTGCTTTCCACACGGCCTCTTCACTCGCCTCGGATGAAACTTGACGATTGCCGAGCGCGCTCCGCGGCGCGCCGAGCGAACCGCTTTTCTTGACAAGTTGTCGGGCTCTCCGCACAATGGCCTATTACCTTTTGCAATGTGAGCGAGATAACGCTCCGCTGCGCGATGAGGACGCCGAATGCGTTGGAGTCAATTGTTCATTCCAACTTTGCGCGAGGTTCCGAGCGAGGCCGAGGCCGCCAGCCATGGACTTCTGCTGCGCGCCGGCTACGTGCGTCAGGTGGCGGCGGGAGTTTACGCCTATCTTTATCTCGCCCAGCGATCGCTGCAGAAAATCGCGCGCATCGTGCGTGAGGAAATGAACCGCATCGGCGCGCAAGAATTCTACCTTCCAGCCCTCAACCCCGCCGAATTATGGCAGGCGACGGGTCGTTGGGATTTGGATGTCGTTTTCAAGCTGAAGGATCGCAACCAGCACGACCTTTGCCTCGGCATCACGCACGAAGAGGAGATGACACGGCTGGCGTGCGGGGAATTGCGAAGCTACAAGCAGTTGCCCCAAATCTGGTATCAGATCCAAGAGAAATTTCGCGATGAGCCGCGGCCGAAGGGCGGGTTGTTGCGGCTCCGGCAATTCATGATGAAAGACTCTTATTCCTTCGATCTGGACGAAGCAGGGCTCGACGCCAGCTACCAGAAGCACGTTGAGGCCTACCGGCGCATCTTTGAGCGGGCCGGCGTGCGGTGCCTTTTTGTCGAGGCTTACTCCGGCGTAATGGGCGGCAGTGTTTCCGGAGAATTTGCGGCTCCCGCTGGCGCGGGAGAGGACCTCATTGCCGTATGCTCGTGCGGCTACGCCGCCAATCTGGAAAAGGCAACCGCGAAGGCAACCCCCATCGAGGATTTGCCCGGCGACCATCTCCCCGAGCCCTTTTCGACGCCGGGTCAAAAGACGATTGAGGATTTGGTCCGCTTCACCAACCAAAGCCCGGCCCGCATGATAAAGACACTGGTTTATGTGGTGGAAAGCAAGCCGCTGGTCATCCTTTTGCGGGGCGATCACAGTTTGAGCGAAACCAAGCTGGCCACTGTCCTGGGCACGGACGTCTTTCGTCCCGCCACGCCGGAAGAAGCGCTCGCGTTGCATGGGGCTCACCTTGGCTCGCTCGGTCCCGTGGGCCTCCGTCCCGGCGTTCGCATCCTGGCCGATCGTGCGCTGGAAGGGCGGAAAAATATGCTGGCGGGAGCGAACCGCGACGATGAGCATTTACGAAACGTTACCCCGGGGCGCGATTTCCAGGCGGAGTTCGCTGATTTGAGAGTGGTGGAAGCCGGCGATCTCTGCCTGCGGTGCGGAAAGCCGGTCGAAGTCCAACGAACCATCGAGTTGGGACATGTCTTCAAGTTAGGCCGAAAATATGCCGAGGCGCTGGGAGCGCGCGTGCTGGACGCCCAAGGTCGGGAAACCACGCTCGTCATGGGTTCTTACGGGATCGGGTTGGAGCGCATTCTGGCGGCGGCGGTGGAGCAGAATCATGATGAGGACGGCATGTTCCTGCCGCGCTCGATAGCCCCTTTTGACGTCGTGTTGACCATTGCCAATATGGACATCGAGCCGCTCCGCGCGGCCGGCGAAAAGCTCTATGCCGAACTCTGCGCCCGGTCGCTCGACGTGCTGTTCGACGACCGCGAGGAACGGCCGGGCGTCAAGTTTAAGGATGCGGACCTCATCGGTGTTCCCTACCGCGTCACGCTCGGCAAGCGCAAGTTTGAGCAGGGGCTGGCAGAAGTTTTTGACCGCTCGACAAAGAAAACGATGGATGTTAAACTACAGCAATTGATCGAAGCGCTGGAGGCAAAAATCGCTAACTAAAGGAAGCCCTTGCGCTCAGACGGAGGAGACGATGCAGCTTCAGGACCATGGAGCTGGCCGACTCAAGGCAGTGATTGCCTTGGTGTTTATAGCGCTGGTCATCTACGTCGGAGTGAAAGTGATTCCTGTGTACGTTCAGAATTATGAGCTCGCGGACTATGTTCGCAATCTGGCCGTGGACGCCACCGTTCAGTACCCTCCTGCCACCGCCGACGGGGTGACGGACCGCATCCTGCACAAAGCGCGAGACCTCGGTCTGCCGATTACGCGAGACGAGATTCAGGTGACCATGGGTCGCACCGTCACGATCAGCGTGGACTACCGAGTTCCCATTGATTTGGCGTTTTACAAGTTCACGCTGCACTTCACGCCGTCGGCCAGGAACACGAACCTCACGTGACCTGTGCCTAGAGAACCTTCATCGTCAAACCGGCAGGCGTCCCGTTCCGGGAAGAGAACTCGGCCTCACGCCCGGGTGAGGTTGACGCCGGGCCGCAAGTTGCTTTTGGCATCGGGCTTGGTGTGCCTGACGGCCGGCGGCCTTGTCTTCGCGTATTTCTACGTTCATTTCTCGCGGCTGATTGACGCCCGTCTTAGCGGCAACCTCTTCCATA
>JAKASC010000011.1 GCA_021828245.1 Acidobacteriota bacterium | reverse complement strand
GCTGGACGGAGAATATTCCGGAGCTGATGGCAGCGGCAGACGTGCTCATCACCAAACCCGGCGGGCTCACCACCTCCGAGGCTTTGGCGGCGGGGTTGCCCATGGTGCTCACTCACCCGATTCCGGGGCCGGAAGAGCGACACCTCCATTACCTCACCGGTCTGGGGGTCGCCGTTGGCGCGCCCACTCTTGCTGACATTCCCAAAATCGTTTCCACCCTGCTGCGGGAGCCCCAGCATTTGAAGGCGATGGGCCAACGGGCGCGAGAATTGGCGCGACCGGAGGCTGCCCACGGCGTGGCTCAGGTGGCGCGGGCGCTGCTGGATAAAGAAACGTTTATTGACCTGCTCGCCGCGCCGCCCTCGCGGTCAGGAGAATCCGCCTATTTGATGTAGGGTTGTGGCGGTGCGAAAGGGAAATGGACCGTCGCTAGGGGCGCTCTTCGTCACATGCTGAGCCAGATGCGACAATTCGTGGAGCGAACCGTCATCGGCGATTCGGTGCCGAGGCTGGCGCGAGCGGGCAAGTCGGCGCCGCCGGCGCTGATACGGCGGATGCAAGAGGACGCCTTTCGACATACCGTGCGGTATGCCGCCCGGCACCAGAAATTCTTTGCGAGAAAGCTCAAGGAAGCGGGGATTGCGGCGGAGGTGGTGCGCCGGCCGGAGGATTTGGGCGACATTTTCACCACGCCCGAAGACCTTCTGTCGCATCCGCCGGAGGATTTTCTTTGCCGCGAGCCCCAGGCCGTGTTTGAGACGACGGGAACCGGTGGCGAGCCGAAGCGCGTGTACTTCGATCATCAGGAACTGGAACTGGCAGGACGCTACGAGGCGGCGGCGCTGTGGGAAAACGGCGTGCGACCCGAGGATCGCGTGGTTTGCGCGTTCGACGCTGGGTATTGGATCAGCAGTTGGGTCACTTTTTTCGCGTGCCGGGCGATTGGTGCTTTCTGCTCGGCGGTTGGAAAGCCGGCACCGCGCGAAGTCTACTCGCGCCTGGGGCTCTATCGCTACAACGTGATCGTCGCCGATCCAACGTGGCTGGTCAGCCTGAGCGAAATTGCTGAAAAAGAAGGCACCGTTCCCGTCAAGCTGATTCTGGCGGCGGGCGACCGGATGACCGCAGCCTACCGGCGGTATATCCAGGACGTTTGGAAAGCGCCCGTCATTCTTGGCTACGGCTCGACGGAAATGGGTGGCGGGTCGGGAATGGAATGCCGCGAGCGGCAGGGATACCATCTGGATGAATTCAATTTCCTGTTTGAGATTCTGGAGCCGGACGCGGAAGGGTACGGCGAACTGGTGGTGACGACGCTCGCGCGGCGGGTCATGCCGCTGGTTCGCTACCGGGTGCGCGACGTGGCGCGCTTTATCCCCGAGCCGTGCGCCTGCGGCGTGACGCTTCGACGGCTCTCCCCCATCAAGGGACGACGCGATGAAATGGTGGTCATGGGCGCGGGAAATCTGCACCCGGCCATCTTTGAAAATCTGATGCACGAGGTGGAGGGAATCTCGCCTAACTGGCAGGTTGCGGTGCGGCAGGACGGTCTGCACGACGTGCTGGAGTTCCGAATGGAGTTGACCGACGGCATCGAAGCCAGCCGCGTGGAGCAGGCGGTCCGCCAGAAGATCGAGAGCCGCTATCCGGAAATGTGGGCCAACCACACGTGCGGCATGTACCGGCTGGCGTTCCGGTTTCATCGGCCGGGCGCGCTCCCGCAGGGAAGAAAGGCCAAAAGGTTGGTGGATGAGCGAGGAGCGTGAAGCGGTGGAGTAGGGGAGTCGTGGAGTAGTGGAGTGGGAGGGCGGGGGAATGGTGAAGCTGCGGGACGCGCGGTCTCGGACTCCCAAGGACGGAGATGGGCGCGAGCCGTTGCAAAAAACGCCTGGGACATATCAGGATTTGAGAGTTTGGCAACGCGCGATGGAATTGGCTGAGACCTGCTATGCCGCCACGCGGCAATTTCCCAGGGAAGAGATTTACGGCTTGACGTCACAGATTCGCCACGCGGCAACTTCAGTTGTGGCCAACATTGCCGAAGGTTACGGCCGGGAGAGCCGTGGTGATTTTATCCGGTTCCTACGGGCGTCTCAGGGGTCGCTGAAGGAGCTCGAAACGCACGTTATTCTTTGCCGCCGAATCGGCGTTGGCGCTGAAGAAGATCTGGGCCACATGGCTAAAGGATGCGAGGAAGTTGGGAAAATGTTACGAGCCTTCGTGCGGTACCTCGAGGCGAGGAAATGACCGTGGCCGTTGACCGCACATCCGAAGCCCGCGATTTTAACGACTCCACGACTCCACCACTCCACCACCCCCCCCTCATCGTCTTCTCCGACTTTGACGGAACGATTACACAGGCGGATGTGACGGACCGCATCCTGGAAGAACTGGCGCACCCGCTGTGGCGCGAGGTCGAGGACGAGTGGGTCCGCGGGCTGATTGGCTCGCGGGAGTGTCTGGAGCGGCAAATGGCGCTGGTGGACGCCTCGGCGGAGGAACTGAACGCGCTTATTGACTCGATTCCGCTCGACCCAACCTTCGCGGCGTTTTATCAATTCACGCGACGGGAAGGGATCCCGTTTTATGTGGTGAGCGATGGATTTGATTACGTCATCTCGCGGATTTTGAAGCGCGCCGGAGTGGACGGCGAACTTGAAAACGGACGGCATATTTACGCGAGCCACCTGGAGGTGAGCGGGCGGCGCGTGGCGGCATCCTTCCCGCATTCTGATTGCGAGCACGGCTGCGCCACGTGCAAAGCGGCGGTGATGCGTCAGGTGGAAAACCGCGACACGCGAATCGTTTTTATCGGCGATGGGTTCTCCGACCGATTTGCCGTGGAGGAAGCCGACGTGGTCTTCGCCAAAAAGCAATTGCTCGGATATTGTCGGCGGCGCAACATCCCCTGCCGAGCGTTTGAAACGTTCGCCGACGTGCAGACGAAACTTGAGAAGCTGGCGGCCAAGCCAAAGATGACACGCCAAGGCGCGAAGATGCGAAGGCCGGCGCCGGTGAGGTAGGGCCGCGCGACCACGCGGTTGGGTTGCCGGAAAGCAAGGCTGGGTTGGGAGGAATCATTTGGCGATTGAGACGAGCTCAAAGACGGCGGAGTTGCTGGCGCTGGAGCGGAAATACTGCTCGCACGGCGACACGGTTCACTACCTCGACCCGCCCAAAATCTTCGTCAATTGCGAGGGAAGCACGCTCTATGACGAGCAGGGCACGCCATATCTCGATTTGCAGATGTGGTACTCGGCGGCGAGCTTTGGATACAAAAATCCGCGGCTCAACGAGGCGCTGAAGCGGCAGGTGGACCGACTGCCACAACTGGCCTGCCAGTATTTGCACGCGGAAAAGATTGAAGCGGCGGCGCGCATCGCGCAGTACTGCGAAAAGCGCTTCGGGGTGAAAGGCCGCGTCCACTTCAACGTCGGCGGCTCGCAGGCCATCGAAGATTCGCTAAAGCTGGTGCGGAACGCGACCGGCAAGAATTTGATGTTCGCCTTCATGGGCGGCTACCACGGGCGAACGCTCGGCGCCTCGGCCATCACCTCAAGTTACCGTTACCGGCGGCGCTACGGACACTTCAGCGACCGGGCCCAGTTCGTTTTTTACCCGTATTGCCTGCGCTGCATTTACGGCCTCAAGCCGGAAACCTGCGGCCTCTATTGCGAAGAGGAGTTTGAAAAACTCTTTGATTCGGAATACTTCGGCGTGTGGGATCCCAAAGCCGGCGAGTCCGAATACGGAGCGTTTTACATTGAGGCGGTGCAGGGGACCGGCGGCTACGTGATTCCGCCCAAAGATTATTTCAAGCGCCTGGCGGAAACTTGCCGCCAGCACAAGATTCTTATCGTGGACGATGAAATCCAGATGGGGTTTTATCGCACGGGCAAGTTCTGGGCGATTGAGAATTTTGACATCGTGCCGGACATCATTGTGTTCGGCAAGGCGCTGACGAACGGCCTGAATCCGATTTCGGGGCTGTGGGCGCGGGAAGAGCTGATCGCGCCGGAAGTGTTTCCGCCCGGCTCAACCCATTCGACGTTTTCCTCGAACACGCTCGGCACGGCGGTGGCGCTTGAGACCTTGAAGATGCTGGAAGAAGAGGACTATGAAAGCATCGTTCGGGAGAAAGGCGCCTATTTTTTGAACGGCCTGCGGGAACTGGAGCGCCGACACCCGCAATCCATCGGACAGGTGGACGGCTTGGGCCTCGCCTTGCGCATCGAGGTCACCCGGCCCGACCGCATCACGCCCAATCGCGAATTGACCGACCGCATTTTCGCCGAGGGCCTGAGCGGTAACTTGAACGCCCGCGGCCGCAAAATGGGCCTCGTGCTCGACGTCGGCGGCTATTACAAAAACGTCTTCACCCTCGCCCCCGCCTTGACCATCACCCGCAACGAAATAGACCTCGCGCTCGAATTGCTGGACCAGGTTTTCACGAAGTGTGCTAACAGCTGAGGCGAGAGGGCCTCGCCGCTTCTGAATGCCGATGGTTACAAGGTCGGTGGCATGGGCGCCCCGCCCGTGCTGTAACACGTCCAAGAGGATTGTGCCCCAAGCGTTGTATCACCGAACCTATTTCCGATGCGGTTCGCAAAACCTTCTACCTCCGCCCAGACCAAGCAGCGTTCCCACCAAACAGCGGACGGTTTCCCGGCGCACAGCTTTCGGACGCTGCCATTGGAACTGGCGAGCCGGGCGAAGGTCACCTACGAGATGCGGCGGGACGCTTCGAACCTGACGTTCCGACAAGTGCTGGAGCCCACGCCGCGCCATGCGCGGGCTTATGAGCGGATGCAAACATTCCCGGTAACCAAAAACTGTTTCTGACGCTATCCCTCTGGGAGTCAATAGAATACTTGCTCGGCCCTCGTGCAACTTCGGGCTAAGTCCAGCGAACACAAGCACCTCACCAAATTTCTGCGAGGAAGTTCCGTCCGAGAATGTCGAGGGTTGCCTGGAGGATGGGGCGTGAATGATAGACCCGCGGATTGGGCTTGTCGAGCCGACGAGCGGAGGGATCGGTGAAACGAGTGCTTGGGCAGCGCAAGGGACCAAGCCCGCTGTCAAAACTTCCATTGAGAATTCAACTGAACGGCATTGCCGCGGAGCGGGCCGAGCGCTTGAGCTGTGTTGTAGTGCGTGTAACTTAGAGTTAAAAGAAGGTTGCGGGAGACTTGCAGCGAGAAAGCTGGGGTCACGTCCCAAGCGCGGGTGAGGGCTTGTCCTCGGCCGGCTTGCTGAATTCCCAATCCGCCGGCAATGTCGTAACCGATGGGCCCCCAGAACTTTCCATAAATGCGCGAGACCAACTCGTGGAGTTGGTACAGGTTAGGGTTATAGAAGCCCAGAAAAGGATGTTGCCGATGGGTAAAGCCGTAAATCCTACCGGAATATCCTCCGTCAACGGAAAAACGCTCCGACTCGTAAAAGGTGTGGATGAACCTGAACCAGCCGAAATTGGCGCGATCGGTCTCCGCATAGCTGCCCAAGGCTTGGCCGGAGACAGGCGCATAGTGCTCGTAGCTTTCGGTGGAGAAGCGACCGTAAGCGTAGGCCAGATAGAGGCGAGTCCGAGGGTTAAAGTTGTAGCGCAGTTGGGCGCGGAACTCGTCCTCCGTCAGACCATAGCGTGCCGCAGTGGGAGTGTACGCATAAGGCGAACGAATGGCGTCGAGGGCAATATCCAGCCGCGTCGTGGGCAGATAGCTGATGCCGGCTTGCCATAGGACCCGCTGTTGAGCGGAGGGCACTAACTCCGTTTGGCCGCCCAGGCTGACCGGATCGCCCGGTCCAAACCGCACCACCCCGATGCCGCCTCGCATCTGGAAGTGAGGGGTGATGTCGGTGGATTGGCGATAGAGATATTCCGCCGGGGCCGCGGCACCCGTGATGCCGGTTGGCAGGGGATAACCGAGCGCGTTTCGAAACGGACTGGGCGGGCTATCAGAGGGCATGGAGTTGAAGGTGAAAAACGATGTAGTCTTCGGCATCAGCGATGCCGCCACCGTGGTTCCATAGGTAAACATGCGAAGGTCCTCGTTGGCCAGGCCGGTAGCTTTGGCGGAACTCGAAGGCGGGCCAATCTCCCGCGCGTAGGCAACCGTGGTTGAAACGGTGACCGGCGACTCCGACAAGATTTCTTGGCGGAGGGAGGCGACTTCCGGATTGCCCGGGCTCACGGCGTCCGCCTGGCGGAGCAGTTCCAAAGCTTGTTTGCGATGCCCCTGGGCGTGCTCGATGCTGGCCATCAAAAACAGACTCGAGAAATCTTTAGGGCGGGCTTGGAGTGCCTGGGAGGCCGAGGCACGGGCCTGCGCAAGTTTTCCCTGGCGATAGTTAATCTCAGCTTGGCCGAGCAGCGCGTCAGGGTCTTGCGGATTGTGTTTGAGCAGAATCTCAAAATTTTGCAGGGCTGAGTCAAGCTGGCCCTGCGCGAGATCCAAATGGGCAATTTCCAGCCGCGCGTCGCGGTTTTCAGGCTCCTCGGCAAGCAGAGAAGCCAGCGTGTTTTCCGCCGCCGGATACTGCTTCAGCCTTGCTTCGAGGCTCGCCACCTCCAACTGATAACCGGTGTTGGAAGGCTCGGAGGCGAGAAGATGCTGGTAAATTTTGAGGGCGGAGAAATCATTGCCTGCCCACACTTCCACGCGCGCCAAATCCTGCAGAACCGCGGGGTCGCCGGGCGTTTCCTTTAAGACTTCCTGGTAAAGCTGAATCGAAGCCAGGTATTGCCGATTGAGACTTAGCAGGTGGGCTAGCTCCAGCGTAGCGCCTCGGTCATGGGGGTAGAGCTCGAGCACGTGCCGGTAACCGGCGATGGCGGCGGGAGCGTTGTTGAGCTCTGCCTCCACATAGGCCAAACCCTTTAAGGCATCACGGTCATTGGGGTAGCTCGCCAGTCTTTCGCGGTAGAACTTGAGCCAAGCTTGTGGGGGAGCGTCGGGGGCCGGGCGAAGCGCCGCCCACCGGGCCTGTTCTTCCGCCTTGGAGATATCCCGCAGCGCCTGAGCGTTCTGGGGATCGCCGGGGTTTTGAGCCTCCAGGCTCTGGAAAATGCTGCGGGCCTCGGCAAAATCGTTTTGATAGTACAGAAGGTAGGCTTTGCCCTGCAAAGCCTCATAATTGTTCGGCGCTTGCTGGAGCGCAAGGTCGAATTCCTTCCTGGCCTCGCGGTATTGTCCCGTGGCCGCTAAATCCTGGGCTAAACCAATTTGCCCGCCCAAGTTCTTGGGGTCCACGTGGAGCAGTTGGCGGAAGGTGGCGATCGCCTCCGATAAACGACGTGCCCGCGTGAGCGTATCGCCGAGCTCATAGAGCGCGCCCTCGGCGTTAGGGTGGGAGGCAAGATACTCGCGGTAACGGGCAATGGCTTGCGTGTAATGCTGGCAAAGCGTGAGTGAGCGAGCCAGGCCAAGCTCCACGTCGGGGTCGCCCGCGGAAAGTCGCAGCGCCTCCCGCCCGTAGGCAATGCTCTGCTGGCACTGTTGGGGGTTGGCCGTAAATGCCATGAGCGCTTTTAAGGCATCCACGTCGCGCGGATTTTTGGCCAGCCTCTGGCGATAGTAAGCAACGATGGCGGAGACATTGCCCGTCTTCTTGGCGGCGAGAAAAGCCTTCTGCTCCAGGGCATCGTGGGCTTCCGTAAGGCCGTGCGTCACGTCAGCATCGTTGGGGAAGCGCCGGTGCAGGTTTTGGAAGAGGGTTAAAGCCTGTCGGTCATGTCCCTGCCACAGCAGCACAAAGGCCTTGCCCGATTCCGCCTCCGCATTGTGAGGTTCTTCTTGCAAAACCCGATTGAACAGAACCAAGCTGCGGTCCAATTGACCTTCCCAAGAAAGAATTTGACCCATGCCGACGAGCGCCGGGGGATAGTCCGGATTAGTGGAAAGAAGGATGCGGTACTGTTCCATCGCTTGGTGGTAGGACTTTAGGCGCGCATCAATCCGTGCCAGCCGGACACGGGCGCGCAGGTCGTCAGGATTGCGCTGGAGATAGGTGTTGTAAGCCGAGGCTGCTTTGGACCAGTCCTGGGCCTTTTCGTAAGCTTCAGCGACGCGCCGCCATGCCTCGGGAGGCGCGTTCGGCAACTGCGCCAGTCGAAGAGAAACGGTCGCCGCTGCTTCGTAGCGGTGAAGCGCCATGTAACATGCCGCCAGTCGCGAGCCCACCACGGCCGACTGAGGGCTGAGTGCGTCGGCCTGAGCGTAATACGTAGCGGCCTGAGCGTATTTCGCCGGCCCCATGGCAAAATAGCAATCGCCGAGGTTTTTGAAAATGTCGAAGTGGTCTGGAAAGGATTTGAGCGCTTCCAGATAATATTTTCTCGCTTGATCGCAATCCCCTTCGACGAAGTAGGCGTGGGCGCGTTGCAGCAATTCGAGCGGCGATGGCTTCTGAGGCCGACGAGCTTGCGCGCCCAGCGCTCGACCGATGGTCAGGATTCCCACCAGAAGAAGCCCGTAACACGTCCTTGTCACTCTCCTCATCTTTCCCCTCCACCCCGTGCCTTGAGGCCGGCGGCGTTCATCCTTGGCTCGCCGGTTCGGCGACTGCTTTGGCCGCGGGGCCGATGCGCGCACTACTCCGCGTCGGCGCGTTCAAGGTAGTTTTTAACTTCCGCATTGGTCGGGTCCATCGCCAGCACCTTACGGAAGGTTTCAGCCGCCAACGTCTTTTGCTGCAAGGCCAGATACGCCAATCCCTCGCCGACCATCGCACCTTCCTGGTCCGGTATCTGATTGAGCACCCTTTCAAACAACCGTTCAGCCATCACGGGCTGATCCTCCTGAAGGTAACAATATCCCAAGCCCTCCAAATTGCGGGGGTTGGTCGGCTCCAATTTGAGCCCCTGTCGAAACGCCGCCGCGGCCTCTTCAAACAAACCCAGACGATAATAAGACCACCCGCGCAGGGCCGCGACGTCCACATCGCCTTGGGTAATGGGCTGGAGAATTTCCAGAACCTTTGCGAAATGGTCTTTGTCAAATTGCTTCTGGGCCCGATCCAGACGAGTGACGAGATTCCAGTATTGCCGGTCGGTGCCCAGCGGGGTCCAATCGCGCGCCGGGACTCCCTCCCGAATCAACTCATCGCGCACATGCATCACTCGGTGCTTGCCAAGATAACAGTGGACGTAACAGGGGCCGTCTGCCTTTTTCAGAAATTCAGCCGCCTTCTTCTCCTCTTGGCGGTAGTTGTTAAAAATCCGATGGTTAAAGATGCTGGCCATCGGAAAATCCTTGAAGAGCAAGCCGTCGGCCCGCGCCTCCGCCTCTTCCCGCTCCAGCAGAATCTTCTCGTAAGGCAATCGAGGGTCGAGCAAGCTCACCACGTACTTGCCGCCCGCCGCTTTGAAACGCTGAAGGTCCCGGGCCGTCGGATAAGGGCCAAAAGAAAGTTTTGTGATCCGATGGGGAAAAGCTGATTCTGCCCACCGAACAAAAATGCTCGCTGGGTGAACCAGAACCCAGTAGCCGGCGCCCACACTGGCGGCGAGGAAAACCAACAACCCAACGATGATGTTTCTGCGCTTCATCGCCTTCCGTTCGCCAGCCGACTCATTCCATTTTAGCTTCCCGTGGTGTGCGGCATCACCTCCCGGCTCTACCCCTGATTTCGGCGTTGCGCGCGCCGGGCTTGATGGGCGGTGGCGTGGAAGGCAAGGACTGAAAGGCTTTCCGTAGAATGCTGTAAGACGCTTTAAGCCTTAAGGCATAGGCCGGTTGGGTCCATCCTTGCCAACGAAACTTGGAAAGATGACTGGGAGCCATCGCGCCGTTCGCGGGCAATGTCGGGAGGGCATCCGTGATGACTTGTCCCTGCTCCATCAACGGGCGAGAGGCGACCGCGGGAGTGGGGCGGTAGGAGAACGCCGCCATCTCAAACCCCGGCGTCACTTTCGTCAGGACGGTGCCATCCTTGGCCAGGCCGGCGAAAACGCGGAGCGTGGACGGGTCGGTCACATTGAGCAAAGCCCACGGAATGCGGATCGAAATGGCATGGTTGCGAACACTCGCATACCACTCGGCGAGCGAATCGTAGTGAGGGGAGGCGGGGTTGAGCGTCCCATACCTCAAAATGCCGCGGTCGTAACGGATAGCCGGGAAGTACTGCCCATTGCGTCCGTAACGGCGGCGATTGGGCTCAATGATTTGACCTTCAAACGTTCCCGTGTCGCTCAGGGCGGGTTTCCAGCCAAGTTTCTGCGTCAGCATGGTCTCACCGGGTAGGCCCGGCACCGGAATGATTTCGTAGGGGTCATACGTCGAAGCAATCCAAATGTGGCTCGACTGCGGCCCTGAAATCTGAATGGCGTAAGTGATGCCGTCCGGGAATCGCACCGGTTGAATGGCCGGCGGAAATCTGAGCCCAGCCTGTCCGGGATCGGTTGAAATAGCAATCAGGTAATTGACCTTGTTCCAGTTGGGCTGGCCGGTGTGCTTGGGGTCAAGTTGGTTGACGACCAGCCTCAGATAGAGGAAACCTTCATCAGCGTCAGCATAGAGCGCCACCAGGTTTCGCGCCGCATCCCAGCCGTCCCCCAGCGGCCGAGATGGCTCCGCCGTGGACTTGGAATAGAGTGGCGAAAGGTTCTTCCATCCCGCCGGCCCGCCCTCGAGCAGATGCGCCGACGCTCGGCCCGGGTCTGCCGCCACCAAGCCGTAATACTCCGAGGGGTCCATGAAATTCGTCCACAAAGGCTTATCCGTCGCAGGGGTTTCATAATTGCGGGTAATCCATGAGCGACGAAACCATTCGTCCAGCCATTCAAATACCATGCCTCCCGCTGCGCCGGCATCATAAATGTTGCGGGTCATTCGCGCCAGCAAATGTCCCTGCTGCGCCTCGGTCTGTCCCCCCTCGTTGAAACCGGCGGGGCTAAAGTGTCCAATGCCGAGGCTCGTCGGAAGGCCATAGTCGCTGATGACCAGCGGCACCCCGGGTGTGTGGGCTTTCAAATCCTCCAGATAGCCGAGGAAAGGGTCGCTGCCCTCACTATCGCGCACGGCCTGATAACCGGGATCGTCATTCATGAAGTCAGGATAGAACGGGAACACGCTGTAATCGGCAAAATAGCCGGCCGGAAATTTCGAGGTGGGATGAAGGTGCGTGGGGTCAACTGTCACCGCGTCATCGTCATCGTAGGGGCCCGGCGGGGTGAGGAAACGCTCGCCCAGCGACCGCCGAATGGCCATTTCTTCCACCATCGTGCTTTCCGTCGGATGGTACATCGGATCGAGCGTGGGCCAGTTGAGAAAGGCCGCCGGATGCTGCCAATTGTATTGGCGCTGCTCGTAGCCTTCCAGACGGTCAATCATTTGGGCTAAGAAGATTTCCGTAGGGCTGCCCGAGGCGACCTGAACGTAACTTCCGTGATAGCTGGTGAGGTTGGGATGGAGTTGATTGTTCCCAATGACGACCGGGGAAACCCAGGTATTGCCCACCACAAACCCGGCCACCCAACGCGCCACGTCGTTAGGGTAGAGTCCTCCGGCGTGCAAATGATTGGCAGGTACATCTCCTTGCCCATGAATAACATCCACGGCGTCTCGTAGTTCGGCGGCGCAGGCGTCGTCATAGGTCTGATTGAAAAGGTCGTTATTGAGCGGTGGGCGCGGGAAGGTGACGCCTTGCAAAAGCCAAAGTGGCGGATGGGAAGGTTCTGAATCGAATGCTGCCAACGCTCGATAAAATGAGGGTGGCATAATGGTCGAAACCCGCACCGTGTTCACGCCGAGGGCGCTGATCTGTTCGAGCCATCCCGCGTACACGCTGGCTCGGCGAGCCGATTGGACAGGAAACTGGCCGGGTAGCGCAGCGGTCAGGTCAACCCCGGTCCAATAAGAGGGCTTCCATGCGCCACCCTGATTCCGCGCGAAGTCTTCGCCTTGAACACGCGAGGTATAGGTCAGCCGAGCAGGTCGGCGCAGGGGTTCAAAGCGCACATGAGGAAGCTGCGCTTCGGTCACGTCGTAAAGTTGGCGCAGATTTTTGAGGGCCAACGGATCGTGGGGATGCTGGGCCAGAGCCGCTTCAAATTCGCGGGCCGCAGCGCGATTCCTGCCCTCTTTGCGGTCAACCACTCCCCAAGCAAGGTGCGTGTCCACGGAGCGCACGCCTTGGCGGCGCAGTTGGTTGAGCAGAGCCTCCGCCCGGCGCAGGTGGTGAAGCGCAATTTGCGCGTAGGCATAGCCGAGGGTGGCGTCGGAAGCGTGCGGCGAGAGCTGATGGGCACGGGAGAAGATACGGTTGGCGTGCCGAGGATGGTTCAGTTTGAGTTCGTTCCAACCCATCAGCGTCAAGATATCAGTGTTGTTGGGGTCAATGGCGTAGGCGTGCTGCAACAGTCTGCGCGCCCGCGGATAATCCCCCCGGCGATACTCGTGGACGGCTTCAAGGTAAACCGGCCCGCTGACCGGCCGCACCCAGAACTCCCACAGGAACAGGAGAACCACGATGACCAGCAACGAGAATCCAATGCGATTCCAAAAAAGCGACATAGCCTAAGACCCGGCACCGACGTGCGTCACCTTCTCCCATTGTCGGAATCCCGCGAAGAACCGGACGACTCCCTCGAAACGGAAGTAGAGCACCATCTGGCGGTAGCCAATGTTCTCCAGAAACGCGAAGAACAACAGCGTGGTCAATTCCCGGAAGCTTGGATAGCGCCGGTAGGTGAGTTCTTCCAAGAGCACGGCGCCCACCGAGAGCAGGCCTCCGTACGCAAGGCTCAAGAGGACAAACAACAAATAGAGGAGCGGGGGGACCATGTTGAAAAGGAAAGCGAGGGGAACCATGAAGTAGCCGATAAACTCGGCGGCCGCCCCCAGCGCCTCCACATAAAGATGAAACGGGAAGCTCAAAAATCCGACCGTCCCATAATCGCGGTTGAAGAGCATCTCCGAGTGTTTCCAGAGCGTTTGACAAAGACCCAGTTGCCAGCGGCGCCGCTGCTTTTGCAGCATCCGCACCGTGGAAGGACATTCCGTCCAGCAGACGGGATCCGAGGTAAAGCACATGCGAATTTTTCGGTGGTGGCGCACGGCCCAATGGTGAAGCTGGACAATCAGGTCCATATCCTCGGTCACCGTATCATGCTCAAAGCCTCCTGCCTCGATGACCGTTTCTCGATGAAACACGGCAAAGGCTCCGGAAACGATCAGCGTCCCCCCGAACAAATCCCAGCCGGTGCGGCCGAACAAAAAGCTCCGCAGGTATTCCACCACTTGAAACCGCTCCAGGCGGCTCTTGGGCAGGCTGACGCTGACCACGCGGCCCTTTTCCACGCGACAGCCGTTCAGGATGCGCACAATGCCGCCGCTGGCAACCACGTTGATCGGGGAGCGCACCACCGGGCGCATCAATCGCAGGAGCGCATCGTGCTCCAAAATCGAATCGGAGTCGAGAGTGCAAAAGTACGGCGTGCGCGCCATGTTGATGCCGACATTGAGGGCATCCGGCTTGCCGCCGTTCTCTTTGCTGATCACCAGAAGATTCGGAATCTCAGGATTCATGTAGAAGCCCCGCACCAACCGCGTAGCCAGGCGGGGGCGGTAAATCAAATCCATCTTGACCAGGTGGAAGTAATCCATCAGGCGCTGCAAGGTTTGGTCGGTCGAGCCGTCATCCACGACGATGACCTCAACGTCCGGATAATCGGTGCGCAGAATGGATTCTGTTGTCTGGGTGATGATTTCTTGCTCATTCCACGCCGGGATAATGACGGCGACCGGAGGCGTCACCGGTGATTCGCGGATCTCATCCAAGCCCTGGTAAGCCAGGCGACGATTGTGCAGCCACACCGCCATCAAAGACATGACCATCAAGATCGTGTACATCCCGTTGCCCAAGAAAAAGTAGGCTACGATCACGACATTGAACATGTCCATGCCGTGGATAAAGATTTGTCGCCATTCTTCCATAGGGCTAGACTTCTCCCGCCGCGGAAGGTGCCCCCAAGGCTGCTGCCGCGACGCTTCGCAGGTCGGGGTCTGGCTCCTGGGACGCGACGCGCTCAACCCATTGACGGATCTGCGGGTCCGGGTTCCTGGCGAAGTTCAGAAGGAATTTTTTGCGCAAGGCCGGCTGAGCGTCCGCAGAGAGCACGCTCACCAAGTATCCGGTTTTGCCCATCCGAGCCATCTGGTTCAGGACCTGCGTGGCCTGGGAATCGTCTTCACTGGCATACCGCTGCAACAAGTCAGGGATGAGTCCGGCTCGTTGGAACTCGTCGGCCACCTGCTCGCGGCTGTAGGCGTCGGCGGTATGGATAAAGTGAGCCGTCAATTGGTTCAGGCCGGCGGCGCCAAACGTCCGAAGCGTCGCCACGGCGGCTTCGCGCACCCTCCAGTTGGGATCGGAAAGCGCCTGGCCAATCGCGCTCGCTTGGGAAAGGAATTTTCGGCACGCCAATGCCCGGACCGCGTGCAGGCGGACGAACCAAGTGTCGTCGCGTAGCAAGGTCAGCAGCGCCGGCGTGGAGCGGGGATCGGAAAGAAACGCGATCACCGCCGCCGAGCGGGCTCGCACATCGGGATTTTCATCGAAGGGCAATTGGGTCAGGAAAATCTCGACGATCTCCGCGCCGACTCTCTTTCGGTCGAGATCATATTGATCGTCACCGTTGGCCTCCCGCACGACCATCTCGCGCAGGATATCGGTCGCCAAAAATCGGATGCGGCGGTTCGGGTGTTGGAGTGAGCGAGCCAAGGCCGGGGCGCAATCCAACGGGAAGCTCACGAGCGCCGATTTCACCGACCGCAAGGAAAGAGCGGTCGCGGAGGCGTCGAGCACCACTTTGTGGAGTTGCGCCACCAGAGCCGGAAAACTTTCAGTTTCGCGAATAGCGGCCAGCGCCCGCGCCGCGACCGACTGAATATCCGGGTGCGGATCATCCAAAGCCTTTACCAGCAGCGGCCAACTGTCTCGGTGGCGGATAATCCCCAAATTCTCCGCGCTTTTGGCGCGAATCAAAAAGCGCAATCGTCCCACCCGTTCAAGAATGCCTTCTGGCCGGCCCACCGCTTCCCGCACCGAGGCCGTATCCACGTGACCCTTGACACGGTTCTGCCAAATTCGAACCAACCCCAAATCCTCGCAAAGCCGACGCAGAATGGGTTCTTCCGTCGGGCTCGGCTTCTTCTCAAGCAGCAGTTGCTCCAACAGATAATGGCGGTCAAGCCCGGAGATTTGTTGGAGGCGCTTCAAGCCTTCCTGATATTCCATTCGCCCGGACAAAACCTCTCTTACAACCGGTCGAAATTCTGCTCTCACCGCATCAATCCGTTGAAAATACTTTTCACGTCGCTGCCGGCGGGAAATCGCCAACCCAATCAAGACGAAGTTACCGATGACGATGAGAACGATCAACGCGAAGACAACCTTGATGATGTTTTCAATAAGAAAGGGCATGAAGTTTTACTTTTGATTGGGCAACCTTGACGCCGACAAGACTCCTCGTCTTGCCTCCCCGCTTAAGTTCATCCCACCAACTATGGAGCATCGGCACCTTTCAAAAGACACTTGACGGAATATCCCGAAAGCCGTCTTCCCCTGGAAGGCTTTCCCGCGTGGCCGCTGCTCTCAACCACCCATGAGGAAGCGTGGGCAGCGCATCCTGTGCCGCAGCAGGGCCGGCAAAATCCCCTGATTTCAGACCGACGATTTTAAGGGAGAAGCAACCGTTGGAGTTCTTGCAACAGCCGCCCCTCCCCAAGCGACTTCCTGAATCCCTCTCATCGTGCAATTTTGCGCCCTCATCTCCGGGCGACTTGCAAAATCAACGTCCCGCCACCCATCAGGGCTTGCATTCTAGGTGGAATATAACGCTTCTGTCAATAAACCAAAGTACTACCCGCCGGAGTTGTTCGCCTCCGAAGGCGCCGAAAAGCTCGTCGCGCCATAGTGCCAGGGTCAATGGGAGAGCTAAAGGTGCTGATGTGTCAGACGATTCAGGAGAAGAAACGAGCGTTGGAACTCAACCTTTTCGTCCAGGAGTCCAGCGTTCGCGGGCAAGTGGCTGCGTTCCTCCTCACTCCCACTATTGGCCCTCAGAACCTTTCCTCTTCCTGATGCGCAAGGGCCGCCACCATAGTCATAGACACCCCTTCCCGCGACCTTCGGGCTCCCAAAATCTCCTTAATCGTCAGCCCTTATTTCTTCGCCGTAAAGCTGACGGGTGCGGTCAGCTTAAAGACCAGCTCCGTTTCGGGCTGAAGGACGATTTCCTTTTTCCCCGTGTAGGCCGCGCCAGCGGTGCCCGCGCCAGCGCCGACCGCGGCACCAATCGCCGCGCCCTTTCCGTGTCCCGCCAGGGCCCCAATCAAAGCTCCCACACCCGCGCCGCCACCAATCATTTCAATGTCACGCTTTTTGTGAGACTGGCCCGACGCGCTCCAAGTGGAAGTGGAGATGGGGATAGGTTGTCCACCAGGCGGAGTCAGCGAAGTCAGCGTGAGCGAAAGCTCGGCCGGGCGCGACAATCGGCCCGAACTGACCGCATTCGTCACCCGACCGTCAACGCGGCTGCCGACAGGAGCCACTTCCACTCCTTGCACCACGAGCGCACGCGCCAGCGTTCCCTGGAACGCGGTTCCCGCCTGCGCCGTGGCGGAGCTTAGACTGCTAACCAGCCGAATGGGGATTTGAGTCCCTGTCGGCGCGGTGAGCGTGATGGTCTGGGGTTGGGGTGCCGATGTTGAGCGACTCGCCGAGCGCCGCATCTCGGAGCGGCGACTCTGTAGTCCGGAGGAAGTTGAACCGGCACTTGAACCGGTGACGGCGGGCTGATTTTGGTTCGGCGCCGTATTCGATTGGCAACCCGTAAGGAGCGCGACAGAAACACAGAGGACTATGGTGGCCCCTTGAGCCTTTTTCGTCATGGCATTCCTCCCGTGCAATCGTGTTCTGTGATGGGTGGATTGGGCGGCGCTTCCCCGCGCGAGAGGTTCAACTCTCCCCTGGCCGGGCCGACGCGCCTCGCCCACTGTGAACATAGCACGAAGCCCGGCGAAATTAAAGCGCTACCCAAAAAACTCGCCTTTGCCAGCGCGGGCGTGGTAGTGTATAAATGTTGTCGAAAACTGTGATTTCGTCGGCTGCGCCGCGCTCGCTCCGAGGTTTTTTGAGGACGGCCAGAACGGCTATCCGTTTCGGGAGGGGAGCGTTCGTCCGCAAGAGCGGGGGCGAAGAAGCGGCCGGCTCAGCATGACAGACTTCGGGCACTGTGCGACGGATGTTCGTGAACCCCGCCAGGTCCGGAAGGAAGCAACGGTAGCGAGCCTCTCCGTGTGCTGCAGTTTTGCCCGAAGTCTGACCCACGTGCGGTTTTCGATGGCTCAGAGGGGGAAACCCATTTTTCGCCCCAACCGCGACCGGCAATAGATGCTTCCGAAAGCGCGGAGACGCCGTCGAAAATTGAAAGTGCTGCCATGTCCTACCAAGGCATCGCCCGCAAATACCGACCTCAAACCTTTGACGATGTGGTGGGGCAACGGGTCATTACCGAAACACTAAAAAACGCCATCTTGCACAACCGCGTGGCGCACGGATACATCTTCTCAGGGGCTCGTGGCGTGGGCAAAACGACCACCGCGCGGCTTCTGGCAAAGGCGCTCAATTGCCGGGAGGGGCCGACCGCCAAACCGTGCGGACAGTGCGATTCCTGCCGCGAGATTGCCGCCGGCAATTCCGTGGACGTGGTCGAAATTGATGCCGCCTCGAACCGCGGCATTGACGAAATCCGCGAACTCAGGGAGAACACCCGCTACCTGCCCGCCCGCGACCGAAACAAGATTTTTATCATTGATGAAGCTCATATGCTGACGACGGAGGCCTTCAACGCTCTGCTGAAGACCCTGGAAGAGCCGCCGCCGCACACGCTGTTTATTCTGGCCACGACCGAGGCGCACAAGTTGCCCACGACGATTCAGTCGCGATGCCAGCACTTCGCGTTTCGGCTGCTCGATTACCAGGAGATTGTGTCGCGGCTGGAATGGGTCCTCAGCCAGGAGAACGTTCAGGCGGATGAAGGCTCGCTGGCTGCCATTGCCCGAGCGGCGGAAGGCAGCGTCCGCGACGCGCTTTCGCTTCTGGACCAGGTGATTGCGGCCTGCGGCGCAACGCTGGAGGCGGAACGAGTCCGGCAAATTCTCGGGGTCACGCCCTCGGAGCTCTTCGAAGAATTGTTGACGGCCCTTGACGCCAAGGACGGCAAGCACGCGCTAGAGATTGCCGGCCGGCTGACGGCGGAGGGTTACGACCTGACGCACTTCTGCGGCGAATTGGCTCGCTATCTGCGCGACCTCGTGGTTGCCAAAAGTTGCGGTGCCGAAAGCTCCTTGCTCCAAGTGCCGAAAACGGAGCGGCCGCGGCTGGAGCGGTTAGCGAAACTTTTCGGCGAGGAGGACTTAACTCGATTTTTCCAAATCGTGCTTCGCGCGGAGAGCGAGATGCGTTATGCGCTGGACCCGCGCCTGAATCTGGAACTGGCGCTGCTAAAATTGGTTTATGCCAAGCGGCTGGCGCCGCTCGAGGCGCTATTGAGCGAAGTGCGATCCGGCACGCCACCGCGTTCCGCGCCGACAGGAGGCAGCGAGCGGCCGAGCGCGACTCGAGTGCCTGTGCCGCCCTCCGGCGCATCGAGTCCGGCGCGGAGGGCGGACCCCGCGAATCTTCCCGCGAGCCTCCCACCAAGCCCATCCGTCGGCGCAACATCCACGGTTAGAGAAGAAGCGTCGGTACCCCTTCCCGCAGCGGAAGATTCGTTGCTGGCCAAAATCAAAGTGGCCGCCTTTGCCCGCTCGAAGCTGCTGAGTAGCTGTCTTGAACCGGTGGTGGGGTGCCGGCTTGAAAACGGCGAAGTTCATTTTATTTTTCCACGAAACCACTCCTGGAGCGTTGAATTGCTGAAATCCCGGGAGCAACAAGAAAAGCTGCGGAGCGCCTGCGCGGACGTCGTGGGGCGGGACGTCCGGATTTGTGTTAAACTCGACGAGCAGGAGGCAATACGAAGGCCGGGCGCGCAGGAGCGGGCTGAGAGTGATGTCGGGGTGGCCGAGTTTCGCAAAAGATTTGGATGCACTGTAGTGCACGTCGTGGACCTTAGCCAGGAGTGAGCCATGAAAAACCTGCAACAGATGCAGCAAATTCTTAAGCAAGTCCAGCAGTTTCAAGAGCAGCTTCAGAAGCAACTGGACGATTTGGTGGTGGAAGCTTCGGCGGGCGGCGGCATGGTGAGCGTCAAGATGAACGGGCAAAAGAACCTTGTGGACGTGAAAATTGACCCGGAAGTGTTCAAGTCGGCGGACCAAGAGATGTTGGAAGACCTGATCCGGGGGGCGGTCAACGAGGCGGCGAAAAAAGTGGACGAACAACTGGCCAGCCAGATGGGCAACCTGGCCGGCGGGCTGAATTTTCCTGGACTTAACCTGCCCTAGTGTGGCGCGTCGGAAATAGGTTTACAGGTGCAGGGCTTGTGGCACGGGCATCTTGGCTGTGTGCCGGCGCGGAGTTGGCGCTTGTGCCACACCGGACACTGTAAAGGAGCGTTAGGCACGCCCCACGAGCTTCCTTGTTCTTCGATTTCAGGTTGAATCCCAATGAAAGATTATGCCGAGCCGCTGGCCCGTCTGATCGAGGAGTTGAAACAATTACCGGGCATCGGGCAGAAATCAGCGCAGCGGATTGCCTTTCACCTGGAACGGGCGCCCCGCGAGGACGTTGAGCGTCTGGCGCGCTCGTTGCTCGACGCCAAGGATAAGATCCGCCTTTGCTCGCTCTGTAACAATTTTACGGACACCGACCCATGCCGGTTCTGTGCCGATTCTTCCCGCGACCACCAATTAGTGTGCGTGGTGGAGACACCGTATAACGTCGTGACCGTGGAAAAGACCCGCGAGTTTCACGGCGTATATCACGTCCTGCACGGTGCGCTCGCGCCATTGCAGGGGATCGGCCCCGAGCAATTGAAGCTGCAAAATCTGATGGAGCGCGTCAAGCGGGGAGAAGTGCGAGAGCTGATTATTGCCACCAGCCCCACCGTCGAAGGCGAAGCTACCGCCGTCTATCTTTCCAAATTGTTCAAGCCGCTGGGACTCCGCGTCACACGCATTGCGATGGGCTTGCCCGTCGGTTCAGAGATCGAGTTCGCCGATGAGGTCACGATGACCAAGGCCCTTGAAGGCCGGAGAGAGATGTAGCCGCAGATCACTGCGGTGAAGGAAGCGCTCCGGCGGTTAAGAAGCCGCCAGCGGGTTCCGTTGCTTCGTCCGAAACGATGTGGTGCAACACCCTCTTGACAGAACCCAAACTGTGTTATACATCTCCAGCGGTGGTGGCCGTTGGTAGGCGTCAGCAGATGCCAGGTAAGCCCACGGCCGCCTTGCTTCCATAATGACAAGCGGGAGGAGATTATGATCTTCGAGGACGAAAAGGAACCGGGTGACGAGCTGGAAGATTATGGCGACGAGCTCTCCACGGATTATCATGAAGAGGAAACGGAAGAAGAAGAGACTGAGGAGATTGAGGAGCAGGTGTCTTACGAGCCTGAGCCGAGCCCTCCCAGCCCACCTCCCGTAGAAGCTCCCGCACCGACGCCTCGGCCTTCTAAGCCAGCTCGAAGGGCAAAGCCTAAAAAAAAGGCCAAACCCAAAGCAAAGCCTCAAAAGGCGGCCAAGGTTAAAAAAACCAGTCGAAGCAAGCGGACGGCAGCCAAGAAAACAGCTCGACCGCGTCGTAAGCGCTAACCGCCGCAGACCGATTGGGCAGCACGACACTTGGGATCGTGCGTCGCCCGCTATGACTGTTGACGGCGGGTTATCGTTGCGCGTTCGGAATCCGTTTCGAGAGCTGAGCCGGGCGGCGAGAGGAAAGCCTCCAGGGGCGGGAGATGCCGGGCGAACGAACATTCGAATCTTCCCGCGCGCCAGTCACCCGGGCATCGCCGGGGTGCGAGAGCCCGGCGGAGGGGGCGCGCCGTGTGCTGGCCGTCGAGTTTGTTCGCCGTATGCGGGGAGCGTCGCAGCCCTTCCTGATGCGCTGCGATGATGATTGTTTTTACGTCGTTAAATTTCAAAATAACCCCCAACATGTCCGTGTGCTTGCCAATGAGATGCTTGCCGGAAGACTGGCGCAGCGCGTGGGTCTTCCTGTTCCGGGCTGCGCCATTGTGGAGGTTGGGCCGGAACTGACGCCGGCGAATGGCCCCCTGCGCTTCGAATACGGCGCGCGCACCGTGCCTTGCGAACCCGGTTTGCATTTTGGCTCCCGCCTGGCGGGCTTGCCCAGCCGGACCCTGATTGTTGATTTTCTTCCTGACCGTCTCTTGCGCCGAGTGGCGAATTTGGCTTCCATTTTTCTCGGAGCGTTTGTTCTGGATAAATGGACTTGCAACTGTGACGGCCGTCAGGTGATCTTCCAACGGGATGCCGACTCCGAGGGGTCCAGCTACTCGGCCTTCCTCATTGACCACGGATTTTGTTTCAACGACGGCGAATGGAATTTTCCCGATAGCCCCATTCGCAGCCTTTATCCGCGCCGGCTTGTGTATGAAAGCGTGCGCGGGCTTCGCTCATTTGAGCCGTATCTTTCTCGGATAGAGAACCTCACGCCCAGCGAACTGG
>JAKASC010000223.1 GCA_021828245.1 Acidobacteriota bacterium | reverse complement strand
TTGCATGGTGCTCGAAATTAGCGCCACACCTTACATTTTCACCTTTAAGCTGTGGGATTGGGGTCGCGTCGGGCTGGATGGCGAGCCCAGGCCAACCCACCTGGCACACGGCAGGGAGAGCATCCAATGGGATCGCACCACCACTTGGGTGCGGAATCATCTGGTCAATCGCGTGCAATGCATGGATTCATCAGCCGCGTGGCGCGAGGAGCGAACGGGGTTGCACGAGCGTGAATTCATCGAGACACGCCGGCATTGGTTTACCGGCAAGGTGCCGCACGACACTCGCGGAGGAGTCAACGTTCTGAACCTGGTTGAGGGTTCGGAAGTACTGGTCGAAAGCCCGAACGATTCCTTTGACCCCTTGGTCATCCATTACGCAGAAACCTTTATCGTTCCTGCAGCGGTGGGACGATATAACATTCGGCCAACGCAGCCTGGCCGTTGTGCCACGATCAAAGCCTACGTGAGGACTAACCCGTGAGTTTTAATCCGGGACTCGACGTTCGGATTATTTCTCAGCCGATGGGGTTCCGCTACGGCGAAGGAATCTTTGGGCCGGCTCCCGAATACCGTTCTCTCGATGCGATTCGCCCAAGCCTGAGTGACCCGGCGTGCGACGGGCCCGATCCGGTGTATGCCATCGCCATGGATGTCGGCAAAGTGGCGCACCGCAATCGGCTCAAGAGCCGGAATTTGCTGTTTGGTGTAGTCACCTTCGCGGCCGGGCAACTGGGCGACGAACCGGTGCGCAGTCAAGGCCACGTCCATCGGGTCGCGCCACACAGTGGTTGGTCTCCGCCTGAGATTTTCGAGATATGGGAGGGCCAAGCCGTCGTTTACATGCAGGAGTTTGCGGCGGACGATCCGGGGCGCTGCTTCGCCGTGGTGGCTGACCCTGGCGCTGTGGTCGTGGTTCCTCCCGGCTGGGCACATGCGACGCTCAATGCCAACCCTCAGCAGCCGTTGACCTTTGCCGCGTGGTGCGACCGCGAGTACGGGTTTGTTTACGATGAGGTGAGACGGCGGCGCGGGCTGGCATGGTATGCGCAGTTGACGTCCAACGGGCAGCTCGAGTGGCAACCCAATCCTCGATATGTGCGCAGGGAGCTAATGGTCGGACGCCCGCGTGATTACGCTGAACTGGGCTTGGACCATCGCCTGCCAATCTACGCCCAATTCGAAGCCGCTCCATCCTCGGTCGAGTGGGTCTCGGACCCTGCCCGATACACCCAACAGTGGAAGACTTTCACGCCATGCTATCCTGAGTTCCGCCTGAAATAGGCTTGTCTCCAGGATTGAGATCCCGTGGCGTCCTGGCTTTGGGACCGGATTCGGCAGGGCCTAAACCGTGATGGCAGATGGAGGATTAAGAGAAAATATCCGCCGTCATGGCACACCATCGGCCAGCGTCCGGAGAGTATCCCAAACACCTTGCGAGGTAACGCAACATGGCCAGCAAAGACGAAATCGCCCGGCGCGAACAGTGGATTCTTGATCATTTGATCCGACGGGGCGAGTTAACTGTGGAGGAGATTTGCTCGGAGCTTGGGATTTCTGTCGCCACCGCGCGAAGAGATCTTGAAGGGCTCGAAAAGCGCGGGCGGCTGCGGCGCACGCACGGAGGAGCCATCTCCTTGGAGCCGCTCCTCTATGAACCTTTTCGTCACGTTTCCAGTTATCGAGAGCAAGTTGAGAAGTTTGCCGAGGAGAAGCGCCGGATCGCCTTGGCCGCTGCCGAATTGATTGACGAGGGCGACACCATTGCTCTGACCCCCGGCACAACAACGACCCAGATTATGCGGGGACTTCCGACGCAAAAGAAGGTCACGGTCGTCACCAACACGGTCAACGTCGCTATGGAGCTGAGCAACCGCCCGGGGGTGAGCGTCTTTGTGACGGGCGGGTTCCTTCATGGTGGGTGGTTTTCCCTGGTCGGCCAAGCCGCCATTGACGCGCTGAACCGCATTTTCGTGGACAAGGTTTTTATCGGCGCCAACGGTCTTGACGCGCGGCACGGAGCCACGGCATATCATCCCGAGGAGGCGACCGTCAATCGAGCCATGGTCGCGCAGGCTCGGGAAAAAATCATGGTGGTGGACCACAGCAAGTTGGGCGTCATCGCCACCCACCAATTCTGCCCTATTGAAGCCGTCAATCGCCTGATTACAGACACCGGCGCAACCAACGAAATGGTGGAAGAGTTTATTAAGAGAAAAATTGACGTTCGTAGAGTCTGAATAGGGAGGGAAATGTCCTCATGTCTTTGACTGCCACGGCCCCCACCTGTCCCGCGTCGTTCCTGCTGAATGACCGCGAAAACAAAGAAGCCGACTGACCTGCTCCCCGAAAGCTAGCCCAGTTGGAATGTTCTATCGCCTGGCAAGTCAAGAAAAAACACTCCCGCGACGGCCGGACTTTCTCTTGCTTTGAGCCCCCCGTGATTGGACCGAGGTGTTTCCGACGGGCGTCATCGGCGCATTCCAGCCATTGCGGTTTTCCTTGGAGAGGCAGGACCGCTAGCAGGTGGGGAAATTGGTGCCAGGGGAATACGGCAGCCTCGCCGGCTGAGGTCGGCAAGGGAGTCAAGGGCGCCCGCAGGGTGTTTGGCTTAACCTGGGAGTCCCACCCGACCTCTTTAGCATCGAGCACGGGAACGAAGCGCACCAAAGTCCAGTGAAGTTTCCTTCGTTGTCGGCCGTGATGTGCAGCTACATAAAAGGCTGCCCCGGCTTCATGAAATCAAAGGGCCGCCAACCGATATTGCGTGGTAAGATGAGAGATTGAAGGAGCAAAACCAACGTGCTTCAGACCTACGGACCCCTCCTGATTTTCGCCGCCATCGCCGCCATCTTTCCCTTGGCCACACTGTGGGCGGCTAAGTTTCTTCGTCCCAGATTCACACCCACGGGAGACAAGACGATTCCCTACGAATGCGGTATCGCCCCGGAATCCGATGCGCGCGGGCGGTACACGGTTCGCTATTATGTGGTGGCGCTGCTGTTCGTGCTTTTCGATGTGGAAACTATATTTCTGTTTCCGTGGGCGGTTCAGTTTCGCGCCTTGGGGCTCTTCGGGCTGGTGGAAATGCTAGTTTTTCTCGGCATCTTGGCCATCGGCTATCTCTGGTTGTGGAAGCGGGGCGCGTTTGAATGGGTCTGAGGGCGCTGCCCCGAACACGTTGGGCTCAAACCTCGGGCGAGGCGGAAGGAATTCTCCACTCGTAAACGTTGTACCCATCCACTTCCACCGCGATGGGACGGAAACCGGATTTCTCCGTGAAAAGTTGGTAAGTCGGCTCGGAGACCCACAAGGTGTCCGGCGGAGCTTTTTTTTGCAGATGGCCGGCCACATCAATCACCTGATCGGCGATCTTCTCTAGCTTGCTGTCCTCGAAGATAGGCACTTCGCCTTCATTGATTCCGCAGCGAACCTGAAAGGGGGTTCGCAATTTGTTGTCAGCTTCGTTGAAGGCCCGCAGGCTTTGGAGAATCCGCTGGGCCGCGCCGAGCGCCAGATCCGCCTGGAGAAAGCAAACCATTACGCCGTCGGGAGTCCAAGCTTGCTTCCATGCGGCAAACTGGTCAAAAACCTTCTTCAGCAATTCTTCATACGCCTGAAAAGTGGCGGCAATATTCGCCTCGCTCTCTCCGCTCTTCATGCGGGTCGAACCGACAACGTCCACCGCAAGAAACACGCAGCGTTTGCGAGGCGAGGCCTTCAGCGCGCTTTCGATCTCGCGATATCGCCGCAGAAGTTCTTCGCGAGCCTTTTCCGAATCGGCGGTCATGGCCC
>JAKASC010000222.1 GCA_021828245.1 Acidobacteriota bacterium | reverse complement strand
TGCTCTCGACCTCAAGACCAAGGAGTTGATTGCCATCGGCTGCTCGCTGGTCGCCAAGTGCGAAGGTTGTCTTGAGGGTCACATCAAGAAGGCGCTGGAGGTCGGGGCCACCAAGCAGGAAATCTCCGATGCCATCGTCATCGCCGTGGGCATTGGAGCGGCCAGCGTGGTGGATATGTCCGACAAAGCGGCGGCTCGGCTGGACCTGCATCACTTTGAGTAAGCCGACCTCCGCCGAGATGGCCGCGCCTCGCTCCGCCGACTCGCGGCGCTCGACCGGTTTCCATGCCCTATGCTCCCGCATCGCTCGATGAGCCTGCCGGCCACGCGCCCGGACGAGGCCGCAACGGATACATCATCCTGAGCTTGGCCTTGCTGTTGTTTCTTGGTCTGGCCGACAATCAAACCCTTCCCGCCGTGCTTCCGCTCCTCATCCGGTCGCTAAACCTTAGTTTGGAACAAGCCGGGCTGCTGGCGGTTTTCTATTCCCTGGCAGCGGCGACCGCCGCTCTGCTCACCGGGCCGCTCTCCGATCATTTTGGCCGGCGCCGCTTTTTGCTGGCCGGAGCCGGCCTGTTCGCCATAGCCTCCAGCCTGACGGCGCGGGCCGACAGCTTGGTTGGCCTGGTGGCGACTCGCATGTTAACCGGGTTCGCCGCCGGCACCATTTCCACCTGCTCCATTGCGCTGGCCGGCGATTGGTTTCCCTACGCGGTTCGTGGCCGCGCCTTCGGTCTGATTTCCGTCGCCTATTTCGCCGCCCCGATTGTGGGCGTGCCTCTCGCGGCGGAGGTGGCGGAGCGCTGGGGCTGGCGACCCACGTTTGGGGTATTTGCGCTGTTGGCCCTTGCGGTGATGGTCATTGCGCTGCGTCTGCCCACTGAGCACCGCCCGGCCGCCCTGCCAGGTGGCCGCCTGCATCAAACGCTCGCCAGTTGCCGCTCCATTCTTCGCCGCCGGGATACCGCCGCCGGGCTGATCGTGGCCTTCCTGGTTTCAGGCGGGCTTTACACCTTCATCTATTACCTCGGCCAATGGCTGAGCGTGACGTTTCACGTCAACACCGCGACCCTCGGAGCCGTGTTCATGTTGGGCGGTCTGGTGGCCGTGGTGGGCGCGCCCGCCGGCGGCGTACTCTCCGATCGTTGGGGAAAGCGCCCGGTCTCGATTGTCGGCGATTTGCTGCTTGCCCTTTCCATCGCGCTCATTCCTGATTTCTCCTGGGGCCTTGGAATCTTGGCCGCTTTCGGAGCCGCCAGCCTGGGCGTGGCTTTTCGTCAAGGCCCGCTCACCGCCCTGATGACGGAGTTGGTCCCGTCCGCCGAGCGCGGCGCCTTCATGGCCCTGCGCAACGTCTTCTCGCAACTGGGCATCAGCGTCATGGTGCTGGCGGGTGGCGCGCTCTACCAGTGGCGGGGCTATGGGGCCGTCACCGCGCTGTCAGCCGTCATGACGGCGCTGGTGGCTCTGCTTCTGCTGACCCACATTATGGAGCCGCGCGCCCATCCATGAGTTCGCCGCGCCAACTCGTTGAGGTTGAAAAGGCGCCGGCCGAAGGAGTCACCTCGTGACCCGCCGCAAAATCGTTCGTGTCATGCTAGCTCTGGGTCTGGTGTTGGTGGCGCTGGCGGCGATTTTCTTCCTGGTCGTCGTGCCCTGGTTTGGGACCAACATCGTCACCATCTATCGCTTTCATTTTCCCGACCCCAATGACGGCAAAACCCCGGAAAGTTTCGGCATGGCCTTCAGCCACGTTCAATTCTTCTCATCCGACGGCATTCCTTTGCGCGGCTGGTACGTTCCCGCGCCAGCCGCGCCGCGCGGTACCCTCATCTACTGTCACGGAAAAAACCGTTCCCGCGTCGAAATGTTGCCCATGGCGGTTTTTGCGCATTCCTTGGGCTACGCCGGGTTGCTGTTTGATTTTCGCCATTCCGGCAAGAGCGGCGGCCAAATCTCAACCCTCGGTTATCAGGAACGGCTGGACGTGGAAGCGGCCGTCCGCTACGCCTTGCAAACGGAACACGCCCCGCGCCCCATCATCCTTTGGGGCGTCTCCATGGGTGCGGCCGCGGCGCTGATGGCCGCGGCTGAAACCCCCGCCGTCCAGGCCGTCATTTCCGACAGCACGTTCCTCTCTTTCCGCAACGTCATCGTGCATCACGTCCATCTCTTCTTCCATCTTCCGAGCTTCCCGGTGGCTGATGAGATTATCGCTTGGTCGGCTTGGCGGGGGCATTTTGAGCCCTCCCAATTCGATTTGCGCCGGGCTGTCCGGCGCATCAACCCGCGCCCCATGCTTTTCGTTGCCGTGCGGCACGATCCGCGCATGCCGCCCTGGATTGCGGAAGAATTGTACGGGCTCGCTACGAGTCCTCAGAAAATGATCGTGATTGTCCCGGGCTACCGACACGGAGAAGGTTTTAATTCCGGTCGCGCACCCTATGAAGCGGCAGTGCAAAAATTCCTGGCCCGCCTGTCACCGCCCCCTTAGCCGCAAAGCCGCTTCGCGCAAGCCACTCGAAAGCCTCGCGGCGCTAAGCGCAGAGCGGCTCCCGCGAGCGCGCAGGGAAAATCCTGGAAACGGCGCGTCGGCGAGGGTTCGCCTGCCCTTGAGCGGAATGGCCAAGCGCCTCCACGGCCTGGCGCGTCCGCTGCATCATGCCGCTGACGGTGGAACGAATGGCGCTCCGCACAAACGGCCGGATAATCCATCCGAGCGCAAACGGCACATTGCGGCTCAGGCCCACGGACTCCCATTCCGCCACCACGCCGCCCTTCACCTGCTTGAGGCGCCAATAGCTGTCCATCGCCCACAGATAGCCGCTGCCTTGCCCGGGCATGTCCACGTGCTCGTTGGGTTGTCCGGCGTGCTCCACCTGCTGGACGCGGGTCGAGTGGGAAATCATATACGCCCGCCGCGGCCCGTCATGGACATAGCGAACGTCGCTATCCATATCCTCGGTCACCGTCACCCACGGCGTCTTTTTCTGGATGCGCGCGTAAACCAGAAAGTGATTTCCGGTGCGCTTCAGGATTTGCGAGCGGACAATTTCCGGGCGAAAAAGCCGCGTGTAGCGAGGGTAATCTTCGAGCACCTGAAGGGTTTGGGCGAGGGTGGCGTGGGGAATCTCCATGATGGCGTACCAATCATGGATCCATCCATCGGGCACGCGCAGCGAGTGCCCCGCCGCATTGCGCGGATGAATATCCTCAACGTAAATGCCGCCACGCTTGATTTCCGCCAGGACTTGGCTGCGCTGGGCCGCAGGAAAAGAATCCACGGCGAGAAATTTGCCCGGCTGCTGCCGGTCCTTTTTCATCCGCGTTTCGATTTGCCGGACGTAATGCACAAAGGCCAGCAGGGTTTGCGACCGCAAGGTGGCTGCTGCCAATCCCGGCGCCAGGGCTCCCATCAACAACAAGAGCCCCACGGTGCTTCCCCATCCACCGATCCGCCGGCTCGATGGCCGTGGCGCATTCGCCCCGCACTTCATGCGTTGCCCAAAACCTTCTGATAAAGATTTTCGTAAAGTGGAATGATTTTGGTGGAGCAAAATTCCGCGAGCGCCCGCTCGCGCGCCGCCTGGCCCATGCGCCGCTGGAGGTCGGGATGTTCCAGGATGTCCAGCGCCCGCTCGGCCATGGCCTCCGTATCGCGGACCGGCGCCAAAAAGCCCTCCACGCCGTCGCGCACCACTTCGGGAACGCCGCCCACGCGCGAGCACACCACCGGCACGCCGCAGGCCATGGCCTCGAGCGCCGCCAGCCCAAACGACTCCATTTCGCTCGGCA
>JAKASC010000010.1 GCA_021828245.1 Acidobacteriota bacterium | reverse complement strand
GTCAATTTCCGCTCGCAGGGCTTCCTGTTTGAGCAATTGATTTTCAGCGACAAATTGTTGAGGCAGAACGTCCAGGCTGTGCAAGCGCTCTACCAATCTCGCGGCTACCTTGACGCGAAAATCACGCCGGAACTCGATTCAAACTATCAAGGACAACCGCACCACTTGTTTGTGACGTTCGCCATTCGCGAGGGTCCTCAAACCACCGTTGCGCAGTTGACCCTGCGGGGCATCACGCCAGAGGAAAAAAAGCAGTTATGGCCTTTGCTCAAGAATAAGCCAGGAACGGCGTTTTCCCCGCAAAACGAAGAGCGCGACCGCCTCACCCTTTTGCGGTTTTTTGCCGACCGAGGATTTCCGCAGGTCCGCGCCAGCGCCACCGTGACCCCGGTGCCCACTGCGCATCGCGTGGAGGTTACCTACGCGGTGGAGCGTGGCCCGATGCAAATGGTGAAGCATATTCTGCTGGTCGGAAACACGCACACGCGAGCTTCCACCGTTCGTCGGCAACTGGCGTTTGCTCCGGGCGAACCGTCCAATGAGGCGGCCATTTTGCGCTCGCAAAGCCGGCTCTATGATTTGGGGGTTTTCAATCAGGTGCAGATTGCTCCCCAGAACCCCAACGGCATCGAAACCCGCAAAAACATGTTGGTTCAAATGGAAGAAGCCAAACGCTGGACCGTCAGCTACGGCGGAGGGTTGGAGGTTCAGCGGCTGGGAAGCAATCAACCGCAGGGCCAATTGAAGGCCAGCCCGCGCGTGTCGCTCGATGTAACCCGGCTCAACGTGGGTGGCCGGGCGCAAACCGCCAGCTTTCGCGGCAGGTTCTCCACCCTCGACCGCGGCGCCTCGCTGTCGTATTTCATTCCACGCTTCCATTCGCGGCGCAACTGGGCGCTTCGCTTTAATACGTTGTTCGACCGCAGCAACAACGTTCTGACTTTCACCGCCGAACGCGCCGAAGCCTCGGTTGCTTTGGAGAAACGGACGGGTCCGGGCTCGCTCTTGGCCTTTCGCTACAGTTTTCGCCACGTGCTGGCGTTTAATCTTTCCAACCGTGTTTCGGTGGCGGAAATTCCTCTTTACAGCTTGCCGGCGCGCATTGGAATGGTGGACGTGGATTACGTCCGAGACCGCCGGAACAATCCTGTCAATCCGACGCGCGGCTCTTACACCGTCGTAGATGCGGGCCTGGCCTGGACACGCTTTGCCTCGGAAGCGGATTTTCTTCGTTTCTCCGGCGAGAATGCCACCTATTATCGGCTTGGCCACGGCCTTGTGTTTGCGCGCGACACTCGTCTGGGCATCGAGTCGCCGTATGGGCCTCTGCGAGTCGTTCACACCACCGGCCCCAACGGCCAGCCGGAAACCATCCTGACGCACGAAATCCCGTTGCCGGAGCGCTTCTTCATGGGGGGCAGCCAGTCCGATCGCGCCTTTTCCGTCAACCAAGCCGGGCCGCGCGACCCGGTGACCGGCTTTCCCATCGGCGGCGACGCCCTGTTCCTGAACACGTTCGAGTTGCGCATTCCGTTGGTCAAAAACCGGCTGGGTTTGGTGCTTTTTCACGATGCCGGCAACGTCTATTCCAGCATTCGTCGCATGAAGCTTTTCAAGGTCACGCAAAGTTCTCCGACCGACTTTGACTACACCGTCCATGCGGTCGGCGTGGGATTGCGCTATCAGACGCCGGTAGGCCCGCTGCGCTTCGATTGGGCTTACGCGTTGAATCCCACGCGGTATCAGGTGGAGCAGACGGTGCACGGCGTGACGACGAAGGAGATTCAACAATTACCGCACTTTCAATTTTTCATCGGCATCGGGCAAGCGTTCTAAGGGTGGCCGGCTGGGTGCTCGGCGCCACCGTGGCGCTCGGCGCGCACGCTCGGACGCTCGACCGCGTGCTGGCGAGCGTGGGCGAACAAGCCATCACCACAAGCGACGTGCAGCAGGAATTCCAGTTTGAGCGTTTCTTGGAAGGACTTCCGCCCGTCGGTCGCCCCAGCCAGGCGATGCAGCGCACTCTTCTGAACCGCCTCATCAGCCGGACTCTTTTGCTGGATGATATGAGGAAGTCCGGCATCCAAGCGCATCCGCCCCAGGCCGGCGCCCGACGCGCGCTCGCGCAAATCCAAAAGCGGTTCGGTTCGCGGGCGCGTTACGACGATGCGCTCAAGACGCTCGGCATGAGCGAATCCGAAGTGCTCAAACGGCTGGAAACCTACCAGGAGACGCTGGCTTATATTGACCGGCGCTTCCAGCCCGTCACGCCTCCCAGCGCAGTGCAAATTCGCACTTATTACGAATCCGTTTTCGTGCCCCAGCTTCGGGCGGAGCATCGCTCACCGCCTCCGCTCGCGAAAGTGGAGGCTCCCATTCGGGAAATTCTCATTCAAAAGGAGCTTGACCAGCGTCTGAAGGAGTGGCTCAAGGAAATGCGCTCCTCGCAACGGGTTCATGTGTATGGCAATGGTTCGACGGACTAGGTGGCCATGAAAACCTTGTCACGCATCGGCATCTGGACGGCAGTGGCGGCGGTAGTGCTGGCGGTCGCGGGTATCGCCCTGACTACGACGCCCTGGTTTCAACGTTATCTGCAGCGCCGCCTGACGGCTTCACTGACCCGGTTGACCGGCGGCCGCGTCCAAATCCGCGGGATGCGCTTTCACCCGCTTTTGCTGGAAGTGGCGGCGGATCGGGTGGTGATTCACGGCCTCGAGCCGCGCGGCCAACGTCCGCTCCTCGCGGCGCGCGGGTTGGTGATTGAAATCAGCCCAGCCACACTCTGGGATTTTCAGTTGCGCTTGCGGCAGTTTTCCTGGAAGAGCGCCGTCATCTCCATTTCCACGGGTCCGTCGGGCGCGACCAACGTTCCCGGGCCACAGGTTGCCCCTTCCGCGAGCCGCGCTGTCGTCGCCTTGATGAATCTCTCCGCCAGCACCATGACGCTGGCGGATACGGCCATCTATTGGAACGGCAAGGGGCTTCCCTTTTCCGCCACAGCCACCAACTTGGCGGTCCTTTTGCGAGAGACCGGGCCGGGCCAATACGCCGGCAGCCTCGCCTCCGCCGGCATCCTCCTCAAGGATAAGTCGGGAAGTCTCCCTCCCCTGGCGCTTTCAACTCAATTCAGCTTCACCCGTGCAGGTACCCGGGTGAATTCGCTGACTTGGCGGTTAGGGGAGTTGAACGGCAAAGGCCAGGGCACGCTGAGTTGGGATCCGTCGTTGCAGGCGAATTTCCAATTCACAGCGGCCGGAGAGATGGCTTCACTGGCTCGGGTTTTCCATCTGACTGAGTTGCGGAATGGGCTGGTGGGCGTCGAAGGCCGTGGCAAATACGTAGCAGGCCGGCTTCACGTTCAGGGGCGGGGTCAGGCTGAACACTTGGACTTTCAGTGGAAAGCGTTGAAGCCTGCGCCGATGGCCGTTTCGTTCCATTATGTCCTCGACCATCGCACGTTAAGTGTACCGGCCTTCAGGGTGACGGCCCTGCAGGGTCAAATCCAGGGAAGCGCCACGGCCGAGTTAACCCCGGCCCCGCCGCGGTTGGAGGTCCATGCGGCGCTCCATCATCTTGACCTCGCGTCCCTGTTTCAGGGTTTGGATGGTATGGTGCCGCTTCTCCAGGCGATTCATCCTGCCGCGAGCCTCAGCGGCCATGTGGACGGGAGCTGGAGCGGGGCGTTCGAAGGCTTGACGGCGCATTTTGCTCTCTCACTCCAAGCCCCCAGCCACCCACGCGGGACAGGGATGCCCGTGGAAGGCTCAATCCAAGGCACGGCAACGGGTTCCACGGTCCCGCGCGTCACGCTGACGCACGTTCGCCTGAAGACGCCGCACTCAACCATTCAAGCGCAGGGCAGCCTTGGGGCAGGGCCGTCTCCGCTCTCCTTCCACGTGGTGACGACCGATTTTCAAGAATGGCGGCCGCTGCTGGAATTCTTGATGCAAACGCACCTGCCCGGCTCTTTGCAGCTTCAACAACCGGCCAGTTTTTCCGGTGTGGTTTCAGGAGCGCTGGGCAGCACCTTGCTGGTAGGCGAGTTGCAAACCGGCCGTTTTCAAACCAAGGGCTGGGTTTGGAGCGCGCTCGGAGCGAATGTTCGAGTCACGCACGATACCTTCCAGGTGACGGACGGCCGGCTGACGCGCGGGCAAAGCTCGCTATCTTTTGGCGGCTCGGCCGCCCTCTCGAATTGGCAGTTGGTGAACACTAGTCGCGTGCACGTTATCTTGGCCGCTCAAGGCAGCCCGCTGGGCGGCTTGATGGCCGGCGTGGGGATTCATACTTCGGTAGAAGGAGCCGTCACCGGAAAACTTGATCTTGCCGGCACACCGCTAGAGCTTTCCGGCAGCGGTTTCGTCCAGGTGCGTCGGCTGCGTCTGGGCCGCGAGACCCTCTCTTCGGTGAGCACGGATATTCAGGTGAGGGGTAGCCATTGGGACCTCGAGCACATTCGCTTGGCCCAGGGGCCTGGCCTGGCGACGGGCGCCGCGCACTTTGATCGTTCCTCCGGCGGCTATTTCCTTCACCTGGAAGGCAAGGATTTTTCACTGGCCCGTCTTGTGCCCTGGACGGCTTCCGAAGGGCAGGGAGGCGCGTCGGCGATTCGGGGTCGCGCCCATTTCAACCTGCTCAGCAACGGAACCCTGGCTCACCCGATCGCCACCATGAATTTGACGGTGGCCGAATTGGCGATTGACGCCAATCCGATTGGGACCCTCGGCATGCGAGTCAACTGGCAAGGCCAATCCATTGTGGTGTCGGGGCAAATTCAAGGCGTCGGAGGCGAAATTCATTTTACCGGTCAGTCACCGGCCGCGGCTCCTTGGCCGTTAACCCTTACCGGAACCTATCAAGCGCTTGAGATTGCTCCCTGGATTCACTTGGTGGCGGGTGAGTCGCTCGGCGCTTCAGTGACCGCCAGTGGGGCGTTCCATGTGTCGGGGCCGTTGAAGCATCCGGCCCTGATAAGGGGTCGCAGCGAAATCCATCAGCTCAAGATTCGCATTCCCCCGTTGAGTTTTGAAAACGACCGCCCCGTCAGCCTGAGCTATGCCGCCTCTTCGCTACGCTTCAGTTCCTTTCATATGAAGGGTCCGGGAACCGATTTTTCGGTGACGGGCTCGCTGGGGTTTGGCGCTCAGCCGAAGCTGGCGCTGGATATTACGGGTGGCGCAGATGCCACGCTCCTGAGCCTGCTCGACCCATCGCTCCAGGCCGTGGGCGGCTCGCAGTTAAAAGTTCACGTTGGCGGAACGCCGACCAGCCCCGCGCTCAACGGAAGCATGGCCATTCGGAACGTCAGCATCGGCTATGCCGACCTGCCGATTCGCCTGAGCGGTCTTAACGGGACGCTTCAGTTTCACGGAGATCGCGCGGTCATTTCAAGCCTCAAGGGAGTCCTCGGCGGCGGCGAAACAACCCTCTCCGGTTTTGTCACCCTGCAAGGTCTGCCGCGCTATCAGATTCGCGCGCGTCTTCGCCAGGTACGGATTCACTACCCGGCGGATTTCACTTCCGTTTTGGACGGCCGGTTGAGGCTGGAGGGGACGGCGCAACACGGAGAAATCTCCGGCGGTGTGGCGGTTCGCAACCTGTTCGTTAGCCCCAATTTCAATCTGCTCAACCTGCTGGCGGAATCGAACAACCGCCCCGAAATCGCCTCCACCAGCGCTCCCTCCTCGCTCGCTCGGCGGATGGGATTCAACATTCGCGTCTCCTCGCCGCAGGGGCTGCGCTTGGATACGCGCGACGCACACCTGGTGGCGGATGTGGCCCTGCAGGTTCGAGGAACGCTCGCCCACCCCGTGGTGTTGGGCGATGTTCACGCCGAGAGCGGCAATGCCATCTTTCAGGGCAATCGCTATACCATCACGCGCGGCGACCTCACCATGAACAATCCGCTGCGAACCGAACCCCTGCTGGACCTCGAGGCGCGGACGCGCGTCGAGCGGTACGACCTGACGGTGGAGGTGAGCGGCCCTCTCGATCGCCTGCACCTCGCCTATCGCTCCGACCCACCGCTGCCGGTGGAGGATATCGTTTCTTTGATCGCGCTCGGGTACTCGCGCCAGCCGGAGGAAGCGGGCCTGGCCGCGTCCGGCAGTCGCGGGCTGTCGTCGTCGGTGGGCGCGAGCGCCTTGCTTTCCCAAGCGCTTTCGAGCCAAGTGGGGGGTCGCATTCAGCAGCTTTTTGGAGTCAGCCGCATCAAAATCAATCCCGAAGTCAACGAGCCCGGGGTGGGCACCGGCCCTCGCGTGACCGTGGAGCAGCAATTGTCCCCCGATTTCACCGTCACCTACATCACCAACACCAATAACTCGCTTTATCAGGTGGTGCGCGTGGAATGGGACTTGAGCCAGGATGTTTCCGTGATTGGCATGCGCGACCAAAACGGCATCATCGGCATGGAACTGAAGTTTCGCCACCGCTTCAAGTAGCCGAGGGCTTCGCGCGCCCGGAAGCGCCGGCGCCGTGATGTTCCCCGCCTCCGCGGCGTGGATGATATACTTGCGGGAGCGGCCATCGGCGCGGCCGGAAAATCTTCTAGAGCTTTCCGACGGAGAGGTGTCCGAGTGGCTGAAGGAGCACGCTTGGAAAGCGTGTTCACGAGAAATCGTGACGTGGGTTCGAATCCCACCCTCTCCGCCAGACCGCCGTGGGCTTCGCGCCAGGCTTCTCATCTTGGCTCTCTAAACCCATCACGAGGCTGACAAGGCCTGTTGGCCCCGGCTCCCATCGGGTGCGGGGGCAACCCGGTCCACGCCGATGGTCATGGATTTTCCGGGTCCGCGTAAATCTGCTGGCGTCGAATCTGCTTGCGGTAGTCCTCGCAATGGATTTCGACCGGGCGGCACATTTCGTAGAGCCTGGAGCAGAGGGTCGGCCCCAGTTGGCTTAAGGCGGCGTCAATGTCGGGGACGGCCTCGCCGCTCGGCGCCACAGGGGTGGAGCGTGCAGGTTGCCCCAGCGGCAGGGTGGTCGTGATGATGGTGAGCTTTTTGCGGTTGTAGCGTGAGTTGATGAGGTAACTAAGAGTTTCCTTGACCCATTCGCTGGGGTTGAAGGCCGCTAGTTCGTCGAGCAAAAGCACCTCCACATCCACCAGCGGCTGAATGATTCTAAACTCCGTGCTTTCCGAAATCGGATTGTAACTGTCGCGAATGGCCTTCAACAGCTCACGAAAATCCTGGAAACGGCACTCTACGGCTTTGAGCGAGATGAGCTCTCGAATCACGGCAACGGCGAGGTGCGTCTTGCCGACGCCGGTCGGTCCAATGAACAACAGCCCGTAATCTACGGGGTATTCTTCGACCAGGCGGCGAGCCAGCAGCCGCGCCTCGCTCAGCGTCCGGTTGGGCCGTCCGTTCTCCAATCGGATGTGGAAGTTCTCAAATGAACAGTGTTGATAGCGCCGGGGAATCTGCGCCTGCTCCAGCAACGTCTCCGCGCGCGAGACGCCCATGCAGTCGCAGCGCGTGACGCGCCGCACCCCGCCACTCTCCACGGGCCTCCAGCCCGTGCCTTCGCATTTTGGACAATCCTTCACCGGCATCGGAGAATCCATCAAGAATTCTAAACCACCTTGCAGCCGGCAGAGAGGAAAAATGCCGCGCCTTCGGCTCGCCTGGACGCGAATTTCCTTGCGCTTGTCTGTCCATGCTGATATACTCCCCCGCAATCGCGCGGCGCAGGGGGGATTTTGAGACCCGCTATCACCGTAGCGGTTGGGTGCAGGGAGGGGGAGGTCATGGAATCTATCCGCACGCTAGTGGCGGGCCATGCTCGCCGGAATTCTCTTGCGGCGCTCGATGAGCGGCATGGTCGCCGGTTGCAGACCGGCGCTACAACCTGCACGGGTGTGGCACGGGCGTCCCGCGCGTGGGGCCTCACGGCCAGGATGGCCGTGCCACGAGCGGCCCTGCTGGCGGTTTTCCTGCTGGCCATGATTCCTGCGGGGGCGCGGGCGCAGACCACTTACACCGTCAACGTCCTCACGGACAGTTCTCCCACGCCGGCTGCGGGCGGAAGCGGCAGCGGGACCACGGGGGATTTGCGCTACGCGATTACGCAATCGAACGCCAACCCGGCGCCCACCGGCCAGCAGAACACCATCAACATCACTGTCTCTGGGACGATTACGCTGGGAGGGGATCTGCCGGCGATTCAGGCGCCGGTCATCATTGACAACACGAGCGGCGGGACGGTCACCATCAGCGGCAACAACGCCTACCGTTGCTTCTTTATTGGCGCGTTCCAGGCGGGTGGCTCGACGCAAGAGTCGGTGGGCGTGACCATTGAAAACTTGACATTTCAGAACTGCAAGGCGCAAGGTGGCGCGGGCGGGGGAGCAGGCGGCGGCGGCGGGGGCGCGGGGTTGGGCGGAGCGATTTTTGTGGCGAATCAGGCCAGCGTCACGCTCGTTAATGACAGTTTTTCGAGCAACAACGCCACGGGCGGGGCGGGCGGCGTGGGCAGTTCGGGGGGCGTGAACGGCTTTGGTGGTGGCGGCGGCATGGGAGGGAACGGCGGGGCTGCGGCCAGCGGCGGCGCGGGTGGCGGGGGCGGGCTGGGTGTTGGGGCGGACGGCGGCGGGGTTGCAAGCAACGGCACCCCCGGCAACGGCGTGGCAGGGATTGCCACGGGCGCAGCGTCCGGCGGGACAGGCTACGCCGGGACCTGCTCTGCGGGTACGGGCGGCAGCGATGGTGGCGGGGGCGGGGCCAGCGCGTGCAGCGGCGGCGGGGGCGGAGTAGGCGGCGGCGCAGCGACAATCTCTGCGGGTGGAGCAGGTCGCTTTGGCGGCGGTGGTGGTGGTAGCTTTGGCAGCAGCGGCGGCGGCGGGGGCTTTGGCGGCGGCGGCGGCGGCCCAGACGGCGCAGGTGGCTTTGGTGGTGGCGGCGGCGGGGGCTTTAGTAGCGGCGGCGTCGGGGGCTTTGGCGGCGGCGCTGGCGGGAGCAATGGGACATCTGGCGGCGGCGGGGGCGGCGGAGGACTGGGAGCGGGCGGCGCGATCTTCGTTCAGGCAGGCGGCTCGCTTACCTTCGACGGAACGCTTTCGGAAACGGGCGACACGGTCACGGCTGGTGCGGGGGGCGGCACGGGTGCCAGCGCCGGCTCGGCCTTTGGCAGCGGCATCTTCATTCAAGGCGATAACACCATCACCTTTTCGCCCGGCGCGGGTCAAACCCAAACCGTCAACGACGTGATTGCCGACCAGACCGGCTCGGGCGGCACGGGGACCAACGCCGGCGCTGGGGCGCTTACAATGAGCGGCGCGGGGACGCTCAAGCTGTGCGGCGCGAACACTTATACCGGCGCGACCACGGTCACGGCGGGGACGCTCGAGATTTGCGGCTCCATCACTTCGAACGTCACGGTGCAAAGCGGGGCGACGTTGCAGGTGGATTCAGGAGCGACGGTTACCGGCAACGTCACGGTGAATTCCGGCGGAACGCTCGACAACGATGGCACGATTACCGGCACGATCACCACGAACGGGACGGGAACGGCGTTGGTCTCGAGCGGCGCGGCGCTGGACAGCACCATCGCCGGCGGTGCGAGCAACATTACGTTTGAGAATGACATTGCACTGACGGCGGATACGCCGGCGTTTTTGCCGAACACCACGGTGACCATCAATGGCGCGGGCTATTCGATAGACGGCGGAAGCCAGTACCGCTGCTTTTTTGTCGGCGCATTCCAGGCAGGCGGCTCGGCGCAAGAGCCGGTGAACGTCACCATTGAGAATTTGACCTTGCAGAACTGCAAGGCGCAAGGTGGCGCGGGCGGGTCTGGCGGCGGCGGCGGCGGCGCGGGATTGGGTGGAGCGATTTTTGTGGCCGATAATGCCACGCTCACGCTTTCGAATGTCAACCTTTCGAGCAACAACGCCACGGGCGGCGCGGGCGGCGGCGGCGGCGGCGGCGGGATGGGCGGCAACGGCGGCGGCGGCGGCGGCTATGGCGGCGGCGGCGGCGGTCTGGGTGTTGGGGCGACCGGCGGCAGCGGCAGCAGCAGTAGCGTGAACGGGCTTCCCGGAATTGCTACGGGCGCAGCGTCCGGCGGGGCAGGCTACGCCGGGACCTGCTCTGCCGCCGGTACGGGCGGCAGCAATGGCGGCGGCGGTGGAGGGAGCACGTGCGGCCGGGGCGGCGGCGGGGGGGTAGGTGGCGCCGGTGGCGGGGTAAGCGCCGCAGGCGGCTTTGGCGGCGGCGGCGGCGGCTATGGCTTTAGCGTTGGCGGCAGCGGCGGCTTTGGCGGCGGCGGCGGGTTGGGTGCGGGCGGCGCGATCTTTGTCCAAGGCTGCGGCACGCTCACTTTCCAGGGCACGCTTACGATCGGTGGCAACTCGGTCAATCCCGGCTTGGGCGGAGGTTCGGGCGCAGGCAACGGCTCAGCCTTTGGCAGCGGCATTTTCATTCAAGGCAACTGCACGATTACCTTTGCGCCCGCGTCGGGCCAAACCGAAACCGTCTCCGACACGATTGCCGACCTGACCGGCTCGGGCGGCACGGGAACGAACGCCGGCACGGGTAGCGTGACCATGAGCGGCGCGGGCCGGCTGGTGCTCACGGGGACCAACACTTATACCGGGCCGACCACGGTCAGCTCGGGAACCTTGGATGTGGACGGCACGCTTTACGCCAACTCAACCATCACTTCGACCAGTCCCATGGTCACGGTGGATAGCGGGGCGACCTTGGGGGGCACGGGCATTATCAACGGCAACGTGACGCTTGAGGCCGGGGCGACGCTCAACACCTCGGACGGCCTGACCATCAACGGCACCATCACGCAGCCGCCGGGCACGGCGGCGCTGACGCCGACAAGCTGGAACTTTGGCAGCCAGACGGTGGGCGTGGCGACGGCGGCCAAGACGTTCACGCTTTCCAATTCCGGTTCGGGGGCGCTGACGATTGCGAGTATTGTCATCACGGGGACGAACGCGGCGGACTTCACGCAGGTGAACGATTGCAACGGGACGTTGGCGGCGAATTCCAGTTGCACCATCAGCGTGACGTTTACGCCGTCGGTGAGTGCTTCGGAATCGGCCACGCTGGTGGTGACGGACAATTCGGGCGGGACGGCGGGGCAGACGCAGACGGCAACGCTTACGGGGACCGGGTCGGGGACCACAGCCACGGTTTCCCCCACGACGGTGAGCTTCGGCTCGGTGCTGGTGGGGGCGCAATCGAGCGATGCGACCGTGACGGTGACCAACACGGGCAGCGCCAACTTGGTCTTCAGCGCGCTCAACGTCAGCAGCAATTTTGCGATAGACGCAGCGGCGACGACTTGCGCGATTGGGGGCACGGGCGTCGCCAGCTCCAACACGTGCGTGATTGCGGTGAAGTTCGCGCCGACGGTGGCGGGGACGCTGACCGGGGCGCTGGTGCTGGACGATAACGCGACGGGCAGTCCACAATCGGTCACGCTGAGCGGCACGGGGGTAGCGCCCGAGGTTTCGACGGGCGGCGTCACGTCGCTGACGTTTGGCAGCCAGGTGGTGGGGACGACCAGCGCCGACCAGAGCGTGACGGTGACCAACACCGGGACCTCCTCGCTCAGCTTCACGAGCTTAACGGCGAGCGCGGAATTTGCCATTGACCCCACGGGGACAACCTGCTCGACCTCGACGGCGCTTCCGGCGACGACGGGCAACACGTGCGTGATTGCCGTGAACTTCACGCCGACGGCGACGGGGACGCGGACGGGCACGCTGGCCATCAATACGGCGACGGCAGGGACGCTCGATGTGGCGCTGAGCGGCACGGGCATTGCGCCGGGGGTGACGCTCACGCCGTCGTCGCTGACGTTTGGTTCGACGGTGGTGGGGACGACGAGCGGGGCGCAATCGGTGACGCTGACGAATACGGGGACGAGCAATCTGACGCTTTCAAGCCTGGCGGTGACAGGCGACTATGCGCTGGAGGCGGCGGGGACGACCTGCTCGGTGTCCTCGGCGGTGGGGCCGAACGCCAGTTGCGTAATTGCGGTGACGTTTACGCCGACCACCACGGGGACGCGCACGGGCACGGTGACGGTAAGCGACAACGCTTCGGGGGGCGTGCAGACGATTGCGCTGTCAGGGACGGGCGTGGCGGCGTCGGTGAGCTTCACCAGCGGCAGTTCGCTGACCTTTGGCAGCCAGGTGGTGGGGACGACGAGCGCGGCCGAGACGGTGACGATTGAAAACAGCGGCAGCAGCAATTTGAGCTTCACCAGCTTCACGGTGACAGGCGACTTTGCCGTGGACGCGACGACGACGAGTTGCGCGACGACGACGGCGCTTGCGCCGCTGAGCAGTTGCGCGATAGGGGTGACGTTCACGCCGACGGCGACGGGGACGCGGACGGGCACGCTGGCCATCAATACGGCGACGGCGGGGACGCTCGATGTGGCGCTGAGCGGCACGGGCATTGCGCCGGGGGTGACGCTCACGCCGTCGTCGCTGACGTTTGGCTCGACGGTGGTGGGGACGACGAGCGGGGCGCAGTCGGTGACGCTGACGAATACGGGGACGAGCAACCTGACGCTTTCAAGCCTGGCGGTGACAGGCGACTATGCGCTGGAGGCGGCGGGGACGACCTGCTCGGCGTCGTCGGCGGTGGCGCCGAACGCCAGTTGCGTAATTGCGGTGACGTTTACACCGACCACCACGGGGACGCGGAACGGGACGATCAGCATTACGGACAACGCCAACGGCGTGGCGGGCTCGACGCAGACGGTGGCGCTCTCGGGGACGGGGACGGCGGCGGGGGTGACGCTTACGCCCTCGAGCCTGACGTTTGGCTCGACGGTGGTGGGGACGACGAGCGGGGCGCAATCGGTGACGCTGACGAATACGGGGACGAGCAGCCTGACGCTGACCGGTATTGCTTCGAGCGGCGATTTTGCGGTGGACGCCACAGGGACAACCTGCTCAATTTCGAGTCCGGTCGCGGCCGGGGGGAGTTGCGTAATTGCGGTGGTCTTCATGCCGACGGCAACGGGGACACGCAACGGCACGGTGACGGTGAGCGACGACGCTTCGGGCGGAGAGCAGACGGTGGCGCTCTCGGGGACGGGGACGGCGGCGGGGGTGACGCTCACGCCGTCGTCGCTGACCTTTGCGAGCACGTCGGTGGGGCAAACCAGCGCAGCGCAATCAGTGACGCTCACCAATACCGGCACGAGCACGCTCACGCTGACGAGCATCGTCGTCAGTGGCGATTTTGCGCTGGCGGCGACGGGCACGACCTGCGCGGCCTCGCTGGCGATCCCGGCGGGTGGGAGTTGCGTGATGGCGGTGGTTTTCACGCCGACGGCGACGGGGACCCGCAACGGGACGGTGACGGTGAGCGACAGCGTGGGGGTTCAGGTGGTGGCGCTTGCGGGCACGGGGACGGCGTCCGGGCAAGCCGACGTTTCACCGACCAGCCTGGACATGGGCGGGGTGCTGGTAGGGCAGAGCAGTTCGGCGCAGACGATTACGCTGACGAACAACGGCAACCAGACGCTTGCGATCAGCGGCATTGCGGCGTCGGGAGACTTTGCCGAGACCAACAATTGCCCGCCGCTATTGGCGGCGACGGGCAGTTGTGCCATTCAAGTCACCTTTTCGCCGACGGTGGCGGGGCGCCGCACGGGCGCGGTGACGATTACCGACAACGCGCCCAACAGTCCGCAGACGGTGGCGCTGGTGGGCGAGGGGCAGGACTTTACGCTGGGAACTTTCACCACCTCCGAGACGGTGACGCCGGGGGCGGGGACGAGCTACTTGCTGGACGTGACGCCGGAAGGAGGGTTTTCGGGGACGGTTTCATTCGCCTGCACGGGCGCGCCGTCGCAGGCAACGTGTACGGTGTCGCCGAGTTCGGTGACGCTGACGGGCAGCGGGAGTGTGGAGCCTACGCTGGAGGTGACGACCACGGCGCCGTCGGGGGCGGGGCCGCGGGTCCCGAAGGCACCGCTTCTGCCGCCGGTGGGGCTGGCGATGGTGCTGGCTGGGCTGGCGGCCGCGGCGTTTTATGAGCGTCGTCGGATGGTTGCCGACCCCTTCAGGCGTCAGGACAAGTTCCGGGGGGTGCGGCTCGCCCTGCTGGTGATGTCGCTGGCGTTGTTGGCCTCCTGCGGCGGTGGCAGCAGCAGTGCTGTTCCGCCATCACCCAGCGGCGGCACGGAGGCGGGCACATACACGCTGACCGTCACTGCTACCTCCGCCAATCTCACGCACAGCACCACAGTGACGCTGACGGTGAAATGACGAACCGTCCCTCACGCGGGACCGGACGCTCGTCAACGAGAAATTCTTCCGGCCTTGGGCGTCAGCCTTCCGGCGCGGTCGTCAGGCGGCGAACCCCACGGCCGAATCTACGTCAACCACTTCAATAGAGAATCTTGCCTACCCATGAAGGGAAGCTCAGCCGGCGCTCGATTCCCACCTGCCCGTCCGGCCTCTCCCACGCCACGTCCTTGCCCCGTGCCCGAACGCAATTCCGGCTCTCTGGCTTCAGTTGGAAAAACCCATTTCTATCGAGCACAAAAGGGAACATTATCATCGAGGTATGACAGGACTCCGGTGCAGGTGAGCGACCTTGTGCTACTTCTGCTTTCGCCTAATCGCGAGACTCGGGTTGCGACCCCAATTTGAACGCTTGCCTCAATAATGATAAATTGAAAATTTCGCGCCTGTAGCTCAGATGGATAGAGCGGCAGACTTCGAATCTGTAGGTCGGGGGTTCGAATCCCTCCAGGCGCGCCAGCCTCAGCTCGACCTCGTTGGCAATGTTGCCGGAAGGGCCGGAGAGCAGCTTACTCCTTGCTCAACTTGGCGGCCAAGGTGAGGAGCAGGCGACGGTTGGGGGCGCCCATGCGCTCGAAGTATTTGATCAAGCGGCGCAGGGATCTCGATGGCCCGCTTCGGGCGGGGAGGCGCGCCTGCACCGGTCGGCCTTGGCGCGAAAATAACAACTGATAGGTCTCAACCCCGAGCGCCTTGGCGAACTTTTCCAGTGTCGCGAGGGAAGGAGCCGTGTAACCCCCTTCCACGCGCGAAATGTAGGAGCGCAGCAGGCCGGAGCTTTTCTCGATGTCACCCTGGGAAAGGCCCTTGGCCTCGCGGATGGCCCGAATTTGTTTGCCTACTTGCACAGTTTTATAAAAACAGAATGAGGGCAGGCTTGTCAACGATCCATTGTCAAATTAACGAAGTCCACAACTCGTGGTTATATAACTTCTGCATAGGTGTTAGGCCGGCCTTGCCTCGTGGTCTCCGAGAACAGGCGGAATACGGATTCATCGAGGGGCTCCGGCGCGCGAACATTCGCTTCGGATCGAAGGTTGGGTATATACTGAACGGAAATGGCGACGATGCGGGTTAAGGTCCTGTTTTTCGGTTTGACGCACGACCTCACGGGCCGGCGTGAAGACGAGGTTGAGGTGCCGGAGGGCGAGACGGTGGCGGGGCTGTGGCGCGCCTATGAGGGCCGGTTTCCGACGCTCGAGCGCGTGTCCGCGTCGCTGCAATTCGCCTTAAACGAAGAACTGGTGACGCCCGAACACGCGCTCCGTGACGGGGACGAGTTGGCGGTGATGCCGCCCGTTAGCGGCGGAAGTGAGGATTCTTTCTACGCCCTGACACACGAACCGCTCCACGCCGAGGAAATCTCCCGCCTCTTGAAACGCCCCACGGACGGCGCCGTGGTGGTTTTTGAGGGTATTGTTCGGAACAGCTTGGCGGGGCGACGGTCCTTGTACCTCGAATATGAAGCTTATGAACCGCTGGCGCTTCGACGGATGCGAGAGATTGGCGCAGAAGTCCAAAAGCGCTTCTCCATCGAGAGCATCGCGATGGTTCACCGCCTGGGACGCGTCGAGATTGGTGAAACGAGCGTGGTGATTGCAGTGGCCGCCCCGCATCGCGGGCCTGCCTTCGAAGCGTGCCGTTATGCAATTGACCGCCTGAAGCAGACTGTCCCAATTTGGAAAAAGGAATATTTTGAGGACGGAGCAGTCTGGGCAGAAAGTGAAGATCAGAGCCGCATCGTCGCCGAGGCACATCGGTGAGCTAGTACGGACGCGCTCAACGTTTTTCATTCGGGCGGCGAGACGGACTTAAAGATATCTCGAGAAAACGTTATGCCGGAATACCTGGAAATCGCGGTGGAGATTGCGCGTGAAGCTGGAGCGCTGATTGCTCAACTGGCGCAACGACCTCATGAAATTGCCTACAAGCGGCCAGCCGATCTTGTAACCGATGCCGATCGGCGCTCGGAAGCGCTCATTGTTGAACGCCTGCATAGCCACTTTCCAAAACATGCTATCGTCGCCGAGGAAGGGAGTGGCCTGGAGAGCGACTCCGATTATTGTTGGTATGTGGACCCGCTGGATGGGACCACCAATTTTGCGCACGGCTTTCCGGTCTTTTGCGTCAGCCTCGGCCTTGCCTACCGCGGCGAAGTCATCGCCGGCGCGGTGTACGACCCGACGCGGGAGGAACTCTTCACCGCGGAGCGCGGCGCGGGAGCCTATTTGAATCATAGGCGGCTCAACGTTTCAAAAACTCGGACCTTGTCGGAAAGCTTGCTCGCCACGGGCTTTCCCCCTTTCGCCTCCAATCACGAAGTCAATATGGAACTCTTTTTCCGTCTAACCCAACTTTCGCACGGCATCCGGCGCGCCGGCTCAGCCGCGCTGGACCTCTGTTCGGTAGCCGCGGGCAGGTTTGATGGATTTTGGGAATTAAAGCTGAATCCTTGGGACAAGGCGGCGGGGTCGCTCATGGTTACCGAGGCAGGAGGGAAAATCACTGATCTGGCAGGTCGCCCCTTTGAGCTGCTGGGCCATGAGATCTTCGCTTCCAACGGGCACATCCACGAGGAGAGCGTGCAGGTTTTCTCCGAAGTGATGGCTCAACGCGCCCCGCGAGCGTAATCAGCGGATGGGGAACGCCGACGCCCCAAGCGGCGCGCCCGAAACGAGAGGCATGGAATGAGGGCACCCAGACGGCTGGCGGCGGGCCGCTCGCGCGGGCTGGTGACGCTGGCCCTCACAAGCCCAGACCAAGAGCGGCTGCTTGCCCGCTTTCAAACCCCGGAAATCACCCACCTCGACATCCACCTTTCGCGGCTGGGGGAAGCCTACGACGGCTGGCGCATTGTTCATCTGACCGATCTCCACCACAGTCGGTTCACGCCCATCGAGGAGGTGGAACGTGCGGTCGAACTGGCCAATCGCCTGCGCCCGGATCTCGTCGCCTTGACGGGCGACTATGTAACACTTTCGCCCGCGTGCATTGCTCCGGTGGCACGAGCTCTCGGTCGGCTTGACGCGCGGCGGGGTGTCTTTGCCGTGCTGGGAAATCACGACTTCCAGGTGGGAGCTGAGGCGATGACCCGCGCGCTGGAACATCAGGGCATCACGGTGCTACGCAATCGCCATCACGCCCTGCACGTGGGACGGGCACGGCTATGGCTGGTTGGCGTGGATGATCTTTGGTGGCAGGCAGATGATTTTCGACGCGCCTTTCGGCACCTGCCGCTTGCCGATCCCAAGATTCTGCTCTGCCATAATCCGCTCGGAATTCGACCCGCTCTGCGCCATGGCACGGACTTAGTGCTCTCGGGCCACACTCACGGAGGACAAGTGCGGCTTCCGTTCTTCGGACGAATTTACGGCCGATTCCGCTTAGGAGAGCGGTTTGTCGAGGGATGGAATCAATTGGAAAAAACACAGATTTACGTCAACCGAGGCATTGGGAAGGTCGTGGTGCCATGGCGCGTGGCTTGCCCCCCGGAGATCGCCTGCCTGCGCCTGCGCCGCGCAGCGTGAAAACCTGCTCATGGCAATGGCGGCATGGCCGGAAGCTGCCGCGCGGAGAAGGCTGTGCGGAGGGCCTTCACTCGGCGGCAAGCTTCAGCAGAAGAACCGTCATGTCATCGTGCTGAGGTGCTCCCGCCACGAAAGCATCTACCGCGTCGAACAAGCGATCCAATTGCTCGGCCGCGGGTAAGTGGCGGCATTGATCCATGGCCGCGGCCAGGCGATCGCAGCCAAATTCCTCGCCGTCGGCCCGCGCCGCCTCGGCAATCCCATCGGTATAAAACACGACGGCTTCTCCCGGCTCCAGCCTCATCCCGTGCAGTTCGTAACAAGCCTCGTGCAGCAGGCCCGATGGCAGACCGCCCTGCCCGAGCCACCGAGGGCCCAATGGGGAAAGGTGCAACGGCAGAGGCAACGCGGCATTGGCAAACTCCAGCCTCCGCTCAAGGGGTTCAAAAAGGCCATACTGGACGGCGCAATAGCGGCCAGCAAGGTTATGAACGCGCAAACGCTGATTGAGATGGGTCAGCAGCGAGCAAGGGGTCTCCATGTGCTTGTTGAAACCGCGAAGCGTCCCGATGGTGAGTGCGGCGAACAGAGCGGCCGGCAAGCCCTTCCCCACTACATCGCCGACATAAAAGCCGATCCGGCCATCCGGAATTTGAAAGTAATCGAGAAAGTCACCGCCCACTTCCGCCACGGGACGAATCTTGGCAACCACCTCAACCGAAGGCGTCCGCAAAGGCTCCGCCGGGATCATGGCCAGTTGGAGGCGACGCGCTTCTTCGATTTCGTGTTGGCGAAGGCGCTGTAGGCAAGCGAGCAGGCTTTCGCCGACGCCGGCTTCAGCAACGCCCGTTGACTCCAGGCTCATGGATCCCCTCCCGGATGAGGGGGATTATAACAGAATGCTGTTCGCGGCGCAGAATAGCTGGCTTTCGGCAGCACACCCCCCGGGCCGGCTTCGAGCAACCCTTTCCTTGTGGCTCACGGCCCACTCGGGGCGGGATGAGCATCCTGCCGGCTATTTGAAATCGGCCACGCCGAACCGTACCCGACTGTGAGGCCGGGCCACTGGCGGCGGCCCACTACCGTGCCGGAAGAGCCGGCCGCCTGCTTCCTCGGTCCACACGCCGAAGACGCGATTGCCGAAGGCCGCAAGGCCCGTGTAATCGCCGATAAAGTTATCCCGTGGGTTAAAAGGTTTGCGTGTCCATGCATAGTTGATAAATGTCTTGCCACCGTCGGTCGAGCGAGCCAGCGTAACTGTAGCCTTGCGATTGCGCGGGTCGCCGCGGCGGTCGTAGAAGACGACGTTGACCGCGCCGCTGATGGGGTCCACGGCCATCCATTGAAAAAATTGGTCCGCGCCATCATGCAGCGGGTCAGAATTCACACGGACCGCCGGGCCCCACGTTCGGCCGTGGTCGGCGGAGGTGGAGACGAAAACATCCACGTCCCCGTTGCGATAATCGCTCCAAGCCACGTAGAGCTGCCCGGTTTGCTGATTACAGCCAAGAACGGGAAAGCCGTTCGACCGACTCACGTCCTCTACCCTAAAATACGGCGGAGCAGTGTCAATGACACGGCGAGGTGCCCGGAAACTACGGCCGCCGTCACGGGAGGAAGTAAAAACGATGCCCCGCCCATCCGCCCAGGCCACGTACAGCGTGCTATGAGGTCCCACGGCGCCCGTGAACCCTTCGAGCGCGCCGTTGTCATCCCGAGGCAAGCCGGGCGCGGTGCTGATCTGAATGGGCGCCGACCAACTCCGGCCGGCGTTTGTGGAGCGTGAAAAATAAATGACCGATTTCGACAAGGTAAAGTGCGTCCACCCCACATAGAGATTCCCGGCATAAGGACCATGACTGTCATCAGCCACGATATAGGGCTTATCCTCAAAAGGAATGCCAGGCTGGGTGGGATGAGCAAGGAGCGGAATGGCTCGGCGTTGCCAGTGCCGGCCCCCGTCCAGCGACCGGCGAACAAAGACGCCGTTGCGCGTGGCATCGTGCGCCCAATAATTTTCTGTTCCTAGCTTGTCGAAAGCAATGTAGCAGAGAAAAGCATGGCCATGGTTGTCGAAGGCAACAGATACGTCTCCTGAAACCCGGTAGTTGGAGGGGGCGGTGCCGGAAGCCACACGCCAATGCGTGCCTCCATCGTCAGAGTAAACGACGTGCGCCGGCACTTGGAAAGCCGCCACGAGTTGTTGCGGCTGGAGAGGATTGACTGCAATGGAAGGCTCGTCAAAATACCCTACGCCCGTCAGGTTGATCACGCGCGAGTGGGGCGCGCGGGGTAGCGGCGCATTGCCGGCGCTCGCGCTGACCGCCATCGCCGCCATCCCCAACACGATGACTCCAAGCCAACCCATCCTCCTCGACCGCGGCTCCCACCCCGCTACGGTGCCGGGAAATTGTTCGGAAAATTTCATCATGCCTCCTCAACAATATTGTCCTGCGAACTGCCGGCCGCTCAGTCAGAACTGCGTCGCCAGTCCTTTCGAGAAACCCAGGCTCACGACTTGTGAGAAGATGCCGGAAGCTTGCTGAGGGCTCCCGGGCAGCCGGGCGAAGCCGCATAAAAGGCGTTACCTTTGTAATCAAGTTCTCGCAGGCCGCGCGCCGAGGTGTAATAGCCTCGAATGACTGCCTCTTTCAGCAACCTGAAAAAGTCTTGGTGAACCTCGGGGAGATTTTCAGGTTGCCGAGCGTCGCTGATTTGTTCAAGCAGCCGCCGAAGCATCGCGTTGTTCGCGCGGCTCAAAGAGCGGCCGTACTGCTGACGCGACTGAGCGGCAAGCCAGTTAAGTCCGGCGCGCCAGGTTTTTTGCAGGTCAGCCGTTTCAAGTTGATTGACCGCATCCTCACCGAAATAACGCACGGCCAGGGTTCGATGCTGGGGAGAAAGGTTGCGCGCTGCTTCGCGGATCGCCGGTGCTTGAGCCAGCGTTCGGTCTGTCCACTCCGCAATCTCCTCACAGGTTTGACGAGAGCTTTTGAAGCTTTTCCGCGAAGCCCCTGGAGGCCCACCCAACATGATGCCAATCAAACGACGTACTGTGGTGAGTTCCGCGGGCGTAAAGAAAACCGGCCGATAGGGGCCATTAAGCGGACGAAGGTAATCCGTTTTCGTGCCGGCGGGAATCGTTGCATACTGCCCATCATCTTCGAGGGCGTGCGTCAGGCAATCAAGCGACGGCTGATAGAGACCCGGAGGCAGCGTCGCCGAGCCTTGCCGCCCGAGGTCTTGAAGCACGCGAGGCAACGGAACGGATTCAGTCCGCGGGCCGCCGAGGCTCCAGGCGGCCGCCGCCTCGCCCAGGCGCGCGAGCCATTCTCGGCGGGTGAGCTTTGGTCGGCCTCCCACCCCGCTGCCTTTGGCGCGTCGGTCCCTTTTTTTGCCCTCTCTCATCACACTCCGCCCCAGAATGTCGGCGCTCCGCTCATTATCACTCGTCCTTCACCATGGAAGGCGACCCCCCAACCGTTGCCTCACAATTCGTTCCGCCGGAAAGATTCGGCGATTAGTTCACCGGCGCGGCAGGACAGGGCCATGATGGTGAGCGTAGGTTCATAACACCCTTGAGTGACAAACACGCTTCCATCGGTGATGAAGACATTTTTCACGTCGTGGATTCGGTGATAACGGTTGACAACGCTTTTTTTGGGGTTATCCCCCATGCGGGCGGTGCCGCACTCGTGGATATTCTTACCAAAAATGCTCAGGTGACGGCTCGGCAGACGCGCATCTTGAAGCTTCATGGCGTCGAGGATTCTCTCGAGATCCTCGCGCATTGCCTGAGCCATGGCCCGCTCATTTTCCCCGTAGCTCGCATGAATTCGAAGCACCGGAATGCCCCAGGCATCTTTAACCTCGGGATCCAGTTCCACGTAATTGTCCTCGCGCGGCAGGCACTCGCCCTGAGCCTCGATGGAGAAATAGTAGGGAATTTGTTCCCGCACTTTCTGTCGCCACTCGCGGCCGAAGC
>JAKASC010000221.1 GCA_021828245.1 Acidobacteriota bacterium | reverse complement strand
GGTCGGACGGTCTTCAACGATTTCAACGGAAGCGATATTGCCCTGACGCGCGGCAATCACGCCGGTGAGTTGGTGTAAAACGCCGGGGCCCGATTGAGCACGAATCAGCAAACCGACGGTTTCCGACATTGGGTTTCCTCCCCATCAAGGATAGCGGCGACAAACCACAGCGTTACAAGGTCTCTCAGCCTACCACACGCTGGGGCGCAGGAACTTATGATACTATTTTGCCCGACTGGAAGGAGCACGCTTCGTCTGCGGCAGATAACGCGCGGCTCTCAGGTGATTCCACCCAGGTTAAACGTCCGCGGCATGACGCTGTGAGCGATGAGAGGCACCAGGGCGGCCCATCATCCGAGAGGCGGATAGTTTCAGTCCTTTTTAGGGAGCATTCTCATGAACCGAACTTCTCGTGCAGGGGTAGCGTTGGGGGTTGCGGTGGCGATGCTAATAGCCGCGCGACCACGGCCCTCCGCAGCGGCTGCTGGCGAGCGCAGCGCTGAGTACACCGCACTGGATTTGCGCGCTCCCGCCGGTGATCGCCCCACAAAGATTAATCCTCACGGCGTCACGATTCTTCCCAACGGCCGCTTGCTGACGCCGCTCGGCACGCAAGTCAAAGTTCCTCCGCATCCCTACGGCCTGTGCCTCAGTCCCGATGGACGAAGCGTGGTCACCTCAAGCAACGGGACTTGGCCATTTGCCGTATCCATCATCACGCAGCTTCACAGCGCGCATCCGAGGGTCGCGCAAATCCCACCCGGCTACCCGCCTAAACACAGCTTGACCGATCCGCGCAGCGTTTACATGGGTGTGGCCGTCGCACCCGACAATCGGACGCTGTATCTTTCTGAAGGTAACAACGGGAAGATCGGCATTTTCGATCTTGCGACTCGCAGAGACCTCGGGTCAATTTCCCTCGACGGCACTTTCCATGGGAAGGTTTACCAACATAGCCTGGTCGGAGAGCTTCGGCTTTCGCCGCATGGCCGCACGCTCTACGCACTGGATTTGGCGCACTTCGAGCTGGTCACGGTGGACACGACATCAAGGCGAATCTTAGCCCGAAAGCGGGTGGGACGGCTGCCGTTCGGGCTGGCGCTCTCGCCCAACGGCCAACTTGCTTATGTGTCGAACATCGGCATGTTCCGGTATTCGGTGATTCCTGGATACAACTCACGGCACCCAGGCCAAACCGGCCTCCCATTTCCAGCGTTTGGGTTCCCTTCGCCCCAGGCTACCGACGGAACGGTCGTGGACGGTAAAAAGATTCCGGGGCTCGGCAGCCCGAACGTGCCACAATCGAATTCCGTCTATGTCATTGACGTTGCAGATCCGCGCCACCCGGCGATCCGGGAGCGGGTTCGGACGGGCCTGCCCGTTGGGCCGGAATCCGTCGGAGGATCGAGTCCCGGGGCGGTGGTGGCGGGACGCGAGAAAGTGTATGTCAGCAATACCGCGCAGGATAGCATCACCATTTTCAGTGCGCAAACTGGGAAGGTTGAAAAGACACTCGTGCTCACACCGTCAGCGAGTGTGCGGGGCTTGCGTGGGGTTCTCCCGTTTGGGCTGGCTCTAAGCCCGGATGGGTCTCGTCTCTACGTAGCCTGCGCGGGTATCAATGCCGTGGCGGTGCTCGACACCCGAAGCGAGCGCGTCTTGGGTTATTTCCCAACCGGCTGGTTTCCGGCAGCGCTGGCGATCTCGCCGGACGGTAAAATCCTTTATGTCGCAAACGCCAAGGGTTTCGGCGCGGGGCCTAACGGCGGCCCGAATTTTCACCCCGGACCGGAGGGCGTTTATATTGGGGACATTACGAAAGGCACCGTCTCCATTATCCGGATTCCATCGGACAGTCGCTTGGGTTTTTTCACTCATGAGGTTGTTGCGAATAACGGTTTTTTGCCTCCCTCGCATCTGACGCCGCGGCCCGCCAATTTTCCGATTCCTCCTCCCGGGATGGCGAGCTCCGAAATTCGGCACGTCGTGTTTATTGTCAAAGAAAATCGGACGTTTGATGAGGTCTTCGGCGATCTCGGCAGCGTGGGTGGGGAGCGTGTGAACGGTTTCCCTGAGATGGCGCGGTATGGTATGGACGCAACGGTGATCAATCCAGGCGAGCCGGTGATTCACCACGCGCGCGTCACGCCCAACGAACACGCCTTGGCCCGTCAGTTTGGTATCAGCGACAATTTTTATATGGACTCGGACGTTTCCGTGGACGGCCACCACTGGCTCCAAGGAAGCTACCCCACCGAACTGCTGGAAAGCGCCTGGCCCGCCAATTACGGCGGCCAGTTGCGTTTCTTCCCTGACAACACCGCGCCCGGCCGCCTGATGATGGTGGACACTTCCCCTCGCCCGGAGGATTACACGCAGGCGGGGACGATTTGGAGCCATTTTGCCGAATACCACATCAGCTTTCGGAACTACGGTGAAGGATATTCCTTTGCGGGAGATCGGCAAGAACCGGGGTTTGAGCCGACGGGCGAGCGCGAATCGGTCAACACTCCCATGCCGGAGGTACTTTTCAAGCATACCTCGCGCCATTACGCCATGTTCAATCTTTCGATTCCTGACCAATATCGTTTTGAGCAATTCAAGAAGGATTTCGACCGCCGTTATGTGAACGGCCATCAACCCTTGCCACGGTTCATCTACATTTGGCTTCCCAATGACCACACCGAAAAACCGCACCCCCAGGACGGCTATCCTTATACGGCCTCGTATGTGGCAGACAACGATCTGGCCCTCGGCAAGATGGTGGATCTGCTTTCCCATAGCCGCTTCTGGAAGCACATGGCCATTTTTGTGACGGAAGACGATTCACAAGGCGGCGTGGACCACGTGGATGCGCATCGAAGCCTTCTCCTGGTCATTAGCCCCTACTCGCGGCGCGGCGTGTCGCACGTTCACACCGACATGATGAGCATCCTGAAAACGTTCGATCTGATCTTTGGCATTCCCCCGCTCAATCAATATGACGCTGCCGCGACGCCTCTTACCGACCGCTTTACCGCGCATGCGAACTTCACCCCTTACACCTATTTACCTTCCGATAAGCGGGTGTTCGACCCTGCTAAGGCATTTGACCCGCGATTTGACCTACGCACGGGACGCCCTCTGCCCCCTTCCGCGCCTCTCGATGATCCCAACACTATTCGTCAGCTCTTCAAGGGGCCGCAAGGATACGGCGGCTCAAAGCCCGAACCTGCAACCCCCTGACAAGGCTAGCGTTGAAGGCGGCGCGAGCGGGTAGTTTCAACACGAGCAGGACTTTCCTCATCTTTTCTGATCTGGTTGGGGCAAGGCGAAGAAGTGCAAGGGGTTAGGCTTTCGGAGATGTGGGAAGGAACGAAGTCCGTGGTTGAAGGGTTTTTGCGAGAATCCTCAACCCCGCGGAGACGTCTCCACTTGCAGAGTACTAAAGTTCGTTCCCGCCTGAAAGCGCAACCGACGAAAGTCGGTTCGGAACTCATCGCGAGCCTGAGCAAGCCGCTGGGAGGCTTTGCGGACGAGATGTTGTTCAGCATTCGGGCAAGCCAGGACGTGAAGCTGAGCAACGTCGCGCGCTCAGTGGGCGAAGCGATTTCCCTGATCCAAACTGGAGGTCGGCTCTCCTCTTCCAGTTGACGCACAGGTCGTCGTGACGAAAGGGCGCGTAGAAATCATTCGCAAGCAAGGGCATCCACCGGATCGAGTCGGGCTGCCCGTAGGGCCGGGTAAAACGCCCCCAACAAACTCCCAGCTAAAGCCAGCAGGGCCGCCCACACGGCCCACGGGTACGTCAATTGCACGGTAATCGTC
>JAKASC010000220.1 GCA_021828245.1 Acidobacteriota bacterium | reverse complement strand
ACGGCATCGGCACGAACGGCTTCGCCTCGTCCCACGCCATCAAGCCCTTCGCCCGTTTTCGCCTTCACGCTCACCTGGCCGATGCTGACCTTCAGCGCCCGCGCCACCTTTTCTCTCATCTTTGAGATGTGCGGAGCCAGCTTGGGCCGCTCGAGCCCAATGGTTGCATCCACGCTCACGATGCGGTACCCGGCCTGGCCCACCAACTCCCGCACCCGGCGGAGGAAGGCGAGGCTCGAAGCATTGCGCCAGCGTGGTGAGGTATCGGGAAAGTGCCGGCCGATGTCGCCCAGTGCCGCCGCGCCCAGCAGCGCGTCGCACACGGCGTGGGAGAGCGCGTCGCCGTCCGAATGGGCTGCGGGGCCCTTCTCAAAAGGGATGCGCACGCCACCGAGGATCAATTTGCGACCTGCCACCATACGGTGGACGTCGTTGCCGAAACCGATGCGATGAGAGCAGGAGACGTTCGGCGTGCTCTTCTGATTCCTGGTCTTCATCCTGGCGCGGCCTCGCTCGCATTTTGGCGCTCGAGGGCGAGAAAAAGTCTGGCCAGCGGCAAGTCGGACGGCTTGGTGATTTTGATATTGCGGTCAGAGCCCCGCAGCACGGCAACCTTCACATCTAGGCGCTCGACAAGACTCGATTCGTCCGTGCCTAAGAATCCATCCGCGCGCGCGCGGTCGAAGGCCTCCTTGAGCAGGCCGAAAGCGAACGCCTGCGGCGTCTGGGCTAACGCCACTCGCTCGCGCGGAATCGTGCCCAGAATCGCGCCGTGTTCGATCTGCTTTAGAGTGTCCACGCTCGGCACGGCGAAAATAGCCGCGCCGCTTGCGGTCGCCGCTTCCACCGCTTGAGAGATCATTTCCGCGGTTATGAACGGCCGCACCACGTCGTGGACCACAACCACGCGCGTGGATGGCGGAGCCTGCTCGAGCGCGCGGGCCACCGTCTCTTGCCGCGTTTCGCCTCCTTCGGTGAGCCGCAGCGGTTTTGACAACCGCTCGCCTTCGAGCGCCTGCTCCACCCGTTCGGTTTCCCCCGGCCGGACAGCAAGAAAAATCTCGCTGACCGCGTCCGCCGCGTCAAACTTGCGAAGCGTGTGGATGAAGATGGGAGTGCCTTCGAGAGCGAGAAATTGTTTCGGGGTGTCGCTCCCCATGCGGATACCCGCCCCAGCGGCGGGAAGGATGGCCAAAACGCTCATTGACGAATAAGAATCAGGGGCTCCGCGCGGCGGCCGCCTGCAATTCAAGAGGGTTGCGCCACGGACTCCTGCCGCATGCGGTCGTCGTACTTGCCGAAGATCATTCGGCCAGCCGTGGTCTGCAGCACGCTCGTCACCGCGATGTCGATGGTTTTCGAGATCATCTTTCGGGCGTTATCCACCACGACCATCGTGCCGTCGTCCAGGTACGCAACTCCCTGATTGTATTCCTTGCCTTCCTTAAGGATAAAGACTCGCATCGTCTCGCCGGGCAGCACGACCGGCTTCAGCGCGTTCGCCAGATCGTTGATGTTCAGCACGGTGACGCCTTGCAACTGCGCGACTTTGTTGAGGTTGAAATCGTTGGTCATGATCTTGGCCTCCCTCGCCCGGGCAAGCTCGATCAGTTTCATATCCACGCCGCGCACCTTGGGAAAATCCTCCTCCACAATCTGCACTCGGACGCCGCTCATCTTCTGGATTCTCTCCAACATCTCCAGGCCGCGTCGCCCCCGGTTTCTTTTAAGCGAGTCGGCAGAGTCGGCCACAAGCTGCAGCTCCCGGAGGACGAACTGAGGAATGATCAGCGTTCCTTCCACAAAGCCCGTCTCGCAAAGGTCGGCAATTCGCCCATCGATGATGACGCTGGTATCCAAGAGCTTGCCCTCTTTCAGGACCGCCGCCTCGGCCGATGTCGGTGATGGAACAACTCCTACGAAGGCGGGACTCGCCTGAATTCCTTTTGTTGCGCCAATCACCGCGCCGAGATATGCGAAAAATACGAGCAAGGCAAGTTGCAAGTATGAGACCGTTGGTTTTTCAAGGGTCGTAAGACTGAGCAGATGACCTGCCATGAGAGCCGCCAGGATACCGGCGATGAGTCCGATAGCGGAGCCCATCAATCGGGCGGGGCCGACTTTCTGCAACCTCATTTCGCAACCTACAAAAATCACTCCCAAGACGGCACCGAGCAAGGCTGCCTCTTTTGAAGAGAGATGAAACGGACGAAAACGATAAGAGGCCGCAACAAGAGCAGCAACCAGCGTGGCCCTCACCACTCCCATTTCCACCGTCATGCTATTCACTACCTTTCTTCCGGCGGCTTCCGAACGCGCCGCTGAATCGCCGGGCTACAGATGGAGCGAGTATAGCATCGCCAACCCCGGCCGGAAATGCTTTCATCCGCCATGCTTACCGCTTGAGCTTGGATTTGATCACGACGGGCGTACCTTGAAACCCGAAGCTTTCGCGAATCCGGTTCTCGAGGAAGCGTGCGACCGAAAAATAGAGCGGACCGGGGCGGTTGGTAAACGCGACGAAAGTAGGCGGGGACGTACCAGCCTGGGTGATGTAGTAAAGCCGAAGCGGCTTGCCCGCGGGACTCGGCGCGCGATGAAAGTCCAGCTTTTCAAGCAGGCGGTTCATTTCCGCAGTCGTCACGCGCTTTTGCCGCGCTGCCGCAACCTCCACGACCGTTTCCAGTAGCCGTTCGAGCCCGCGCCCCGAGAGGGCGGAAACGAAGAGGAGGGGCGCGTAATCGAGGAATTTGAAGCGCTCGCGCGCGGTGCGTACCCATTCTTCGGCCAGGTACGGAGTTTTCTTTACCGCGTCCCACTTGTTCACCACCAGGATGACCGAGCGGCGGCTCGTGTGCGCGTAGCCGCCGATGTGCGTGTCGAGGGCGGTCACGCCTTCGGGGCCGTCCAGCACGAGCAGCGCCACATCGCAGCGCTCGAGGTGTTTCCTTGCTTGCACCACGCTGAGCTTTTCCGCCAGCAGTCGCGTCTTCCCTTTGCGCCTGATGCCGGCGGTGTCGATCAGAACGAACCGATGGCCATGCCACTCCAACTCTGCGTTCACGGCATCGCGCGTGGTGCCGGCAGACGGCGTCACGATGGACCGTTCTTCGCCTAGAAGCCGGTTCAGCAAAGTGGACTTGCCCACGTTGGGGCGCCCGATAATGGCGACACGAATGAACTGTCCCTCGGCCTCCGTCGCAGCGTTTTCAGGCTGAGGGAGATCCCGCGTGACGTAATCGAGAAGGTCGTCCACCCCATGGCCGTGCTCAGCCGAAACGGGGAACAAAGCCGGAATCCCCAGGCGGAAGAATTCGCCGGCCAGCGGCTCGGCGCGGGCCGAGTCAACTTTGTTTACGGCCAGCGCAACAGATTTCCCCTGTCGGCGAAGGAGCAATGCGAGGTCTTCGTCAAGCGGCGTGATGCCCTCCCTCGCATCCACCACCAGCACGCACTGTGCGGCCTGGCGGATGGCGGCATTTGCTTGATTCAGAATCTCGGCTGCGATCACCTCTTTCGGCGCCGGGTTGATGCCGCCCGTGTCCACAACCTGAAACGTCCTGCCGCGCCACTCGGCGGCCGCGTAGAGCCGGTCGCGCGTCATTCCCGGCTCGTCGCCCACAAGCGCCCGTCGCCGGCCCACGATGCGGTTGAAAAGCGTAGATTTGCCCACGTTTGGCCGCCCGACAATCGCCACGCACGGCAATTTCCCGCCTGTTTCGGCTGCCGCATTTTGCCTTTTCGTCATACGCCCTGCACCTATTGTACTTGGCTGTTAAGCAGAATTTCGCTTTCCTTAGCGGTGAAAAAGTTCTTGT
>JAKASC010000009.1 GCA_021828245.1 Acidobacteriota bacterium | reverse complement strand
TTCGAGATCGGTCACCACCATGTCGGAGGGTTTGAGCTTCTCGTAGTCCATGCCGCTCGGCTTGATGACCACGCAACCGCGCCGACGGTCAATGCCGCTGGCGTTGCCGCTGTGCATGGTGACCAGCCCGGCGCGATAGATGCCCAGGTTGGCCGCCCAAACCTCTCGACAAAGTTCTTCCACGGTTGCCATCGAGAAAGCCTCGCTCCGCGCCTTGGCCCGCCGCCTCCGGAGGCGCTCGGCGGGGTCGTCCACCGCAGCCCGCGAGGGCTCACGCCGGCCGCTCATGGGAGCTTAACCGCCGCGTCCGGTCCGCCTGCTCGCAGCGCCTTCAGCCGCTTCATCACATCATTGGTTCCGCGCCCAAAATAATCGTGCAAAATCTGGTATTCGCGGAACAACTGGTTGTAAATCTGATGGGCTTCCGGTCGAGGCACATAGACGCGCCGCCGCAGGTGGGCCATGCGCTCGGCGGCCTGGAAAATGTTGTCGTAACCGCCCGCTGCCCGTCCTGCCGCCACCGCCGCGTGCATGGCCGAGCCCAAGGCTGAGCACGTCAACAAACGTTTGGCCAGACGAATTTCCCGGCCGGTCACGTCGGCAAAAATCTGCATGAGCAGCGCATTTTTCTGCGGCAGGCCGCCGCAGACCACCAAATTCTTGACCGTCAGGCCCTTGCTTTCAAACGCCTCGATAATTTGCCGCGTGCCGAAGGCCGTCGCCTCCAGCAACGCGCGATAAATCTCTTCGGCGCGGGTGGACAAATTCATGCCCAGCAGAAGCCCGCTCAGGTCAGCATCCACCAGGATGGAGCGGTTGCCGTTCCACCAATCGAGCGCCAACAAGCCCGATTGAGCCGGGGCCAGGTCGCGCGCGCGCCGCTCCAGCACCTCGGTGAACGGAATCCGCAAGCGCCGCGCCTCCCGGTGAATGCTGTTGGGAACGCCGTGCTCAAAGTACCAGGCAAAAATGTCTCCGACGGCGGATTGCCCGGCCTCATAGCCCCACAGGCCTGGCACCACGCCGTCCTCCACCGTTCCGCACATGCCTTCCACCATTTGCCGCTCGCGTCCGAGCAGCAGATGGCAGATGGAAGTGCCCATAATCATCACCAAGGAGCCCGGCTCAACCACGCCACAGGCCGGCACCGCCACATGAGCATCCACGTTGCCGATGGCCACCGCCGTGCCCTCGCGCAAGCCGGTTTTTCGAGCCCAAAAGGCCGTCAACCCGCCGGCTTTCGCTCCGAGCGGGTAATACGTCTCGCCGAGTTTCTGCTCAATGACGTTCTCGAGGCGCGGATGAAGGCTGCGGAAAAATTCCCGCGACGGAAAGCCTTGGCCCTTAATCCACATGGCCTTGTAACCGGCGGTGCAGGCATTGCGTTTTTCCTGGCCGGTCAGTTGCCACACAATCCAGTCCGCGGCCTCGATAAAGCGCTCCGTCGCTTCGTAAATTTCCGGCGCTTCGTTGACGATTTGAAGCAGCTTCGAAAACAGCCACTCGGAAGAATATCGCCCGCCGTAAACGCGCAGGAACTCCTCATTCCGCTCGCGGCCAATTTCGTTGATGCGGTTGGCCTCGGCTTGCGCGGCGTGATGCTTCCAGAGCTTCACCCAGGCGTGCGGCTGCTTGCGATATTGAGGGAGAAAGCACAAGGGCGTTCCATCGCGCCGCGTGGGCAGGGGCGAGGACGCGGTGAAATCCGTGCCAATTCCAATCACATCCTCGGCGCGCACCCGCGCTTGCTTCATCGCCTTGGGGACTCCCTTTTCGACGACCCAAAGATAATCGCGGGGATTTTGAAGCGCCCAATCATGGCCGAGCCGCGGTCCGCCCGGCAACTTCTCGTCAATAACGCCGTCCGGATAAGGGACGATGGCCGAGCCCATTTCCTCGCCGTCGCGCACCCGAACGACCACGGCGCGGCCGGACTCCGTGCCGTAGTCAATCCCCACCGTGAATTTCTCTCTGCCCATCCGAACCTCACCACGGCCGGCCGCTCGGCTGTCGGCAGCTTTGCCGGCGCGCGAGCGGGCTTGTCGAAAGCGCTTACGTTATCGGCTTCCCGTTGCCCTGTCAAGCCGCTCTCGTCTCGCTTCAATAGTTCCGCGCGCGCATTCGTCGTTGGACGAAAGCAACGCAAGAGAAATCTCCTGGAGGCGACGAAGAGAAGGAATGGGAGCGAGGGCGCGGCGGGAAAAAGCGCGGCTCACGTATTTTGGTTTTCGACGAGCTGTTTGGCGCGTTCGGCGGCTCGGACAACGGCCTTAATGAGCGTGACGCGCAAGCCGCCTTCCTCAAGTTCCAGCAAGCCGTCAATCGTGCAGCCGGCGGGCGTGGTGACCACGTCCTTGAGTTTGGCGGGATGCTCGCCGGTTTCGAGCACCAGGGCCGAAGCCCCGAGCAGGGTTTGCGCGGAGAGTTCGGTGGAAAGGTCGCGCGGCAGGCCGAGCTTCACGCCGGCCTCGGCGAGCGATTCAATGATGAGGTAAACGTAAGCCGGGCCCGAGGCGGAAAGCCCCGTGATGGCGTCCATGTGTTTTTCATCCACCACCACCACGCGGCCCATCGAGGAGAAAATTTCGCGCGCTGTTTCCACGTTTTCGGGCGTGGCGTGGCGTCCCGGAGCGAGCGCCGTCATGCCGTGGCGGATCAAGCACGGCGTATTGGGCATGGCGCGGATGACGCGCGCCGCGTGGCCCAGTTGCCGCTCGATGAGCGCGGTGGTCACTGAGGCCGCCGCTGAAATCACCAGCGCCTGTTTGCCCAAGTGCGGCCGCGCCTCGTGCAAAAAGCCTTTCACCTGCTGCGGCTTGAGCGCCAGAATCACCAAGTCCGCTCCGGCCACCGCTCGCGCGTTCGAGGTGTGCGCGCGCACGCCGTATTTCTCCGCCAACTGCTCGGCTCGCTCGGCGTGCGCCACGGTCACTTCCACGCGCGCCGGGGGCACAAAGCCCGAGCGCAGCACGCCCGCCAGCAAACCCTCGCCCAGCTTGCCCGCGCCAATCAAGGCCAGCTTTTTTACCTGAAGTCGGCCATCGCCGACGCTCGGTTTGCGCAGAGTCGCCATGAGCCTCCTTGGAATCCCATCGCAGTTCGTGGTGGATGTTCGGCGGTCGGCGCTCGCCGGCGTGGACGCGCGATCGGCGTCCCGCCTGCGCCTGAACGCGGCCAGGACAGCCGTGCCCCAGACGCGGCCCTGTCACCCTTTGTCGGCCTGCTCCGCTAGCCGCGTGCCGCCGCCTGCGCCGCCGTGAGTTCTTCTTTCGCCGTCTGAATCCACGGCATCATGCGCCGAAGTTCAGAGCCAACCCGCTCGATGGGATGCGCGGCCGCCTGCGCGCGCATCTCGAGAAAATGCTGGCGTCCTTGCTCGTTCTCCTGCATCCACTCGCGGGCAAAGCGGCCGTCCTGAATTTCCGCCAGCACCTTCTTCATGGTGTCGCGCACGTGGGCGTCAATCACCCGCGGCCCGCGCGTGTAGTCGCCGTATTCGGCGGTGTCGGAAACAGAATAGCGCATGTACTTGATGCCGCCTTGATAAATCAAATCCACAATCAGTTTCAGTTCGTGGAGACACTCAAAGTAGGCAATTTCGGGCTGATAGCCCGCCTCCAACAAGGTTTCAAAAGCGGTGGTGATGAGCGCCGAGACGCCGCCGCACAGCACCGTCTGCTCGCCAAAGAGGTCGGTTTCGGTTTCTTCTTTGAACGTGGTGCGAATGACGCCCGCCTTCAGGCTGCCGAGACCCTTGGCGTAAGCGAGCGCCGTCGCTTCGGCGTGGCCGCTCGCATCCTGCTCCACGGCGAGCAGCGCCGGAACGCCGACGCCTTCGGTAAACAGCTCGCGCAGCCGATGCCCGGGGCACTTGGGCGCAATCATCACCACATCCACCGACTTGGGCGGCGCAATGAACCGATAATGGATATTAAAGCCGTGTGCGAAGAGCAGCGTTTTGCCGGCGGCCAGATGCGGCTCAATCGCTTCTTTATAAAGCTTGGCCATCGGCGGGTCAGGTACGAGCAGCGCCACCACATCCCCTCGGCGCGCCGCTTCCGCCGGATCGTACACTTCCAGCTTCTGCGCTTGCGCTTTGGCGCGCGAGGCACTCGTCGCCGGCAGGCCAACAATCACCTTCACCCCGCTGTCGCGCAGATTCAGCGCGTGGGCGTGGCCTTGGCTGCCATAGCCGATAATGGCAACCGTCTTTCCGGCCAAATGCTTCAAATCGCCGTCCTTTTCGTAATAAACCTTCGCCATATTGGATTTCCTCGGATTGAGATTCGCCCCACCGTCGGGGCGGCTTGGAACCAAATCTTAGCTCGCGGAAGCCCCTTCCTGATGCAGGGTGGGGCGAGTGGTTTGCGCCGGAACAAGCGGCACGCAGCGGGACGCTTCCAGCTCCGGCAGCGCCCGCGGTAGGTGGTGGGAGTTCGAGCCAGCCAGCAGGAACTTCCCCTCGCTCGCAAAAATCACCTCCGATTGCGGAAAAACCTCCAGCAGCCGTCCCAGCGTCACCGCGCTGCCCGCCGCATCGACAAAAATAAACGACGCCTCCGGCGACGCTTCCTGACGATAACTGGTGACGTGGCGAATCCCTTCCGTGCGGCGAAGGAAGTGGAACAAATGCGCGCCCGCTCCATCCGCCGCTTCCGCCAGCGCGGTGATGGAATAGCTTGCTTCGCCGGAGGAAACCACCATTGTCGCGAGCTTCAGCCCCTTGCGCCTGAAGATGTTCATCAAGCGGCACAGGGTAATCGCATCCTTTTCCGTTTCCAACATCAACAACCATTGCATGGCTCATCTCCTCGCCCAAGGCTCCGGAGCGGTCTTCCGTGCCCGTCGCTCGGCCTTGGCACGCGAGCGGCGGGTTTTGGGCGGCTTCACACCGCCCACAAATCGTCCAAAACCTCTTCTTCCGCCATCACGCGAGGCGGCTCGACGATCATCTCTGCGAGCGAGGCGCCCGGCGGCACAATGGGATAGCAGTTTTCCGCCGGATCCACCCAGAAATCCACCAAGCGCGGCTCGCGGTCGCTCAGCAGTTCCCGCGCCGCTTCCGCCACGTCCGCCCGATGCTCCACCCGCGTGGCCGGGATGCCGTAGGATTCTGCCAGCTTCACGAAGTCCGGGGCAAAGTTCAGGTCAATATCGCAGAACCGCTTCTCAAAAAAGATCTCCTGCCACTGCCGCACCATGCCGAGCGAGCGGTTGTTGATGACCGCTATCTTCACCGGAACGCGATACTGAACAATGGTCGCCAAATCATTCAAGGTCATTTGGAAACCGCCGTCGCCCACCAGCGCAATCACTTGCCGGTCAGGAAAGGCCATCTGTGCGCCCATGGCGGCGGGAAAACCGTAGCCCATGCTGCCGAGACCGCTCGAGGAAAGCCACGTGCGCGGTTGGCGAAAATTGTAAAACTGAGCCGCCCACATCTGGTGCTGGCCCACATCCACGGCAATAATCGCATCGTCCTCGGCCGCTTCCGAAATAGCTTCCACCACGTACTGCGGCTTGGCGAGGTGGGCGTATTTGTCGTAGGTGAGCGGATGCTCCTGTCGCCAAGCCCGAATCCTTCCCAGCCACTGCTCGCGCTCGGCGAGGGCCACCGCCGGCCGACGCTTGATTTCAGCAATCAGCGCCTGCAGGGCCTCCTTAGCGTCGCCCACCAAGGCCAAATCCACGGCAACATTTTTGTTGATTTCGGAAGGGTCCACGTCAAAGTGAATCTTCTTGGCTACCGGCGCAAAGCCGTCCAGCCGGCCCGTCACCCGGTCGTCAAAGCGCGCGCCCACGGCGATGAGCAAATCGCCATGACAAATCGCCATGTTGGTGGCATACGATCCGTGCATCCCCAACATGCCGAGAGAGAGCGGATGGCGCGAGGGAAAAGTTCCCAGTCCCATGACCGTGGTGGTGACCGGAATGCGCGTCAGCTCGGCCAGCTCCCGCAGTTCGTCCGAGGCCCCGGAAGCAACCACGCCACCGCCCGCATAGAGCACGGCGCGGCGGCTCTCAAGCAGCATGTCGGCCGCGCGCGCAATGTCGGCCTCGGTCCACTCGCGCGGGCGCGTCGGGCGCTCGTAACGCGGGCTTGTGGGTTGCGCGGGGTCGGCCTTCTCCATCAACACGCTCTTCGGAAGATCCACCAACACCGGCCCCGGCCGACCGGATACCGCAATCTCAAAAGCCTTCTCGATGACTTCTGGAATCTCCGCCGCCCGCTTCACCAGAAAAGCGCGCTTGGTGGCGGGAAGCGCCATGCCCACCGTGTCGGCTTCCTGAAAAGCATCCTTGCCAATCAGCGGCGCAGGAACTTGCCCCGTCAGCGCCACGACGGGGATGGAATCCATCAGCGCGGACATGAGGCCGGTCATCATGTTGGTCGCGCCGGGGCCGGACGTTGCCAGGCAAACCCCGGGCTTGCCTGTCACGCGAGCGTAACCGTCGGCGGCAAAAGCCGCCGCTTGCTCGTGTCGCACCAGAAGATGCCGAATGCCGGCGCTATAAAGCGCGTCGTAAAGCGGCAGCACCGCCCCTCCCGGAAGACCAAAAATCACCTCGACCTTCTGCCGACGAAGACTTTCCAGAAGAATCTCCGCCCCAGGGACTGGGTTGCTCATAGGCGCTCCTCCGAATGAACCGTTCCTTTCATCTCCCTCAACCGATCCCTACGCCGTGCCCGCTTGGTCCACGTTTGCCTGGCCTCCGACCTGAATCCACTCGGTCACGAACCTATTTTCTACTGGCCGGCCTGGTCGCGCTAAATAAAGACCTAAGTTCGCTACCGACCGGTCGGTAGATAATCTAGCAAGACGCCAAGACGGTTGTCAACCCCTTTCTTTGGTGGCACGGCCATCTTGGCCGTGTCCCTGCACGGGCGGGACGCCAGTGCCACGCGAAACGCTAACCCTCGTAAATGAAAATTTTACTCTTCCTCCCAAGGGCAAATCCTTGGCACACGGCCCAGCACCACATCTAATCAATTGAACTTAAACAAGATAGCTTTGCTTCCAAATGGCATCACGGTTGCTCTTCTGGTTGTTCTCGTCTATCGAAGGAGGCCAGAATGAAATCGAAGCGATATCTCCTGACCACCGCAATCGTCATGCTGTGTGGCGCGCTTGCCGGCTGTCACAGCGCGTCCAAGACCTCGACCTCATCGCAGAGCCAGCAGCCCAGCAACTCAACCGAAGCTTCCGCGAATTCAAATCCAAACTCGTATCCCTCGGAGGCTGCTGCGAGCACGACCTATGACCAGCCGCAACAAGTAATTTCCTACACGGTGCCGAGCGGCTCGCCCATTGTCGTGCGGCTGGTGGATAGCCTTGGCTCGGCGATTAGCCGAAGCGGCGAAACGTTTCGCGCCACGGTTGCCCAACCGGTCGTCATGAGCGGCCAAACGGTGATTCCTCAAGGCGCCGAAGTGACCGGAAGGGTCGTTGCGGCCCGACCCTCCGGCCATCTGGAAACGCCCGCCGAACTGGCGATTGAGCTGACCTCGGTGCGCGTGTACGGCGCCACCTACAACCTTTACACCTCCGAGCGTGGCTGGCGCGGTGCCTCGCATAAAGGTCACGACGTGAAGTGGATTGGGGCGTTGGCCGGAGGCGGAGCGCTGCTGGGCGCGCTGGTGGGTCATGGCAAAGGCGCCGCCATTGGCGCAGGTCTCGGCGCCGGGGCGGGCACGGCCACCGCTTATGCGACCGGCAAGAAGGATATCTATTTGCCTTCTGAAACCGAAATTCGCTTTACCCTTCGCCGGTCTTTAACGATCAGCCAAGGCGGTTAATCTCACAGCGACGGGGCGGCAGCGCGAACCGTTTCTCGCAACTTCGCGGTCAATGGCGAGCCTTCTTTGAAAGCGAACCGGAGCGGGGAAATTATCGGCCACGGCTAACGCAACAATTCCTCAAGGCGCGTAGCCTGATCGGTCTTTTCGTCGCGGTACTTGATGATGACGGGCGTGTAAAGCGAAAGGCCAAGCTGTTGTCCCGGACCGTTCCGAATGGCGCGCGCGCCGGGGACAACCACCGCGCCGGCCGGGATGATTAAGGGTTGGTCGCCCTCGCGTCGGTAGATTCGCTCACGAACCAGATCGTACACCGGGGTTGAGCCGGTCAAGATGGTTCCGGCTGCCAGAACCGCTCCTTTCTGCACGATGGCCCCTTCATAAACGCCGCAATTGCCGCCCACCAAAACGTCGTCTTCAATAATCACCGGCAAGGCCCCCACGGGTTCCAGCACGCCGCCAATCTGCGCTCCGGCGGAGAGATGGCATCGCTTGCCAATCTGGGCGCAGGAGCCTACGAGCGCGTGGGAATCAATCAACGTGCCGTCGTCCACGTAGGCCCCGGCGTTGACGTACATCGGCGGCATAGCCACCACATCCTTGCCAATATAGCAGCCGTCGCGGATCGAAGACCCACCCGGCACCACCCGCGCGTTGTGCGTTGGCGGAATCCTCTTGAGTGGGAACGTATGCTTATCGCGGAACTGCGAGCCGTCGGCGGGAAATTCGACAAGGCGCCCGATGCGGAAGCCCAACAGCAATCCCTTTTTCACCCAGCTATGGACTCGCCAACCGGTGGGCGAGGTGGGGTCAGGCTCAGCAGCGCGGACGCGACCGTCATTCAGCGCTTCCTTCAACTCCGCAAAGGCTGCAAAATACTCTTCGCCAAACTCGCGGCCTTGGCGGGCAAAAAGCTCCTCAATCCGATGCGCAAGTTCCATGCAGAGAATCTATCACACCTTGCACCGAACCGTTGCGCGCGGCCGCCGTCACTCGCCTGCTTTTCTCGCTGAAGCATTTCAATGCCAGCCGGAAAGCCGATGTGCCAAGGCAATCCCGCCGGGCGGCGTCGGTTGCCAGGGCTTGGGCAGACTTGATAGATTACTTGTCCTGAACGGTGAGGGCGCTGAACCCCATGCCGACCGCAGCGCGGCGGGGCGGCGCCCAAGAAAGGCAACGCTGGCCGGCAACTCCATTCAAAGGCTGATTGAGCTTGCGGCTTATCTGCGAGGGCCGCAGGGGTGTCCGTGGGATCGTGCCCAGGATTATGATTCGGTCAAAGGTCTATTGCTGGAAGAAGCCTATGAGGTCATTGATGCGCTCGATAGCCGCGACTTTGACGCATTTGAAGACGAATTAGGGGACTTGCTTTTTCAAGTGGTTTTTTATTCGCGCCTCGCCGAAGAGGAGGGGAGATTTGGTTTTGATGATGTCGTTGAGCGCATCTGCGACAAGCTCATCAGGCGGCATCCTCACGTGTTTGGAGACCAGCGCGCCAAGACGCCCGCGGAGGCGCTGGCGAGTTGGACAGCCGTGAAGGAAAAAGAACTTGCGCGGCCGCGCGGGAGCCATGCCGAGGCTTCACTTCTGGACGGAATCCCGGCAGCGCTTCCTGCAACGCTCCAGGCTCAAGAACTCGGCCTCCGCGCCGCCCAGGCGGGATTTGATTGGAAGCAGTCATCCGAGGTCCTCAAAAAGGCTCGCGAAGAAATCGCCGAACTGGAAGCTGAGCTGGCCAAATCCCCGGCCGACAAGAAGCGAGTGGAAGAGGAGATCGGCGATTTGCTGTTCACTTTGGCGAATCTGGCGCGGCACGTCGGGACGGACGCCGAGAGTTGTCTGCGCTCGGCGAATCGGAAATTCACGCGGCGATTTCAATCGCTGGAGCGCGAAGCGGCGCGTCGCGGTCGGGGCCTGCGAGAGCTCGGCTCTGAAGCGATGGAACGGCTCTGGGAGTCCGTGAAGGAAGGCGAGTGAGGAACTCGATTCGAGGATGCGAAAGCGTGGAGGAGCTTGAGGCCTGCGTCCGCTTGCAGCAGGAGATTTGGGGCTATTCGGAGCGCGAGGCTTATCCGGTCAGGCTGCTGGTCAACTTGGCGCGGGTCGGAGGAAGCACCCTCGGCGCCTTTACGCCGGCGGGCGAGCTGGTGGGGTTTGTCGTCTCCATGCCGGCGTGGCGCGGCCGGCGACGCTATTTCCACTCCCTCGCCCTGGGCGTGAAATCGGGATACGAGAATCAGGGCGTGGGACGCAGCCTGAAACTCGCGCAGCGCAAGCTGGCCTTGAAAGAAGGGATTGATCTGATTGAGTGGACGTTCGATCCGCTGCGCGCCAAAAACGCCTTCTTCAACCTGGAGCGCCTGGGAGCGATTTCGCGCCAATACATTCCCGATTATTACGGTCGGGTGGAAAGCCGATTCCAATTCGGGCTTCCTTCCGACCGCTTGATCGCGCAATGGCACTTGAATTCGGCGCGCGTGGCGCGGGTTCTCTCGGGCGGGTTGGCGCGCGCGGTCAAGAAAGCTCCGGCGGCCGAGGTCGCAATTCCGAGCGACTGGGACGCGCTCGGCGACTCCAACCCCCAGCAACTCATTGAGTGGCAGGCGAAGGTGCGCCGCGAACTCCAGCGGTGGTTTGCCAAGCGGCTGGTCATCACCGGATTCAGGCGTGGGCCGGAAATCTCTTATTATTTGCTCGATTAAGCGCGCGGTTGAGGAATGCGAATAGATAAAATCGAACTCCGGGAAATTCACATGCCGCTCGTCCATTTCTTTGAGACGAGCTTTGGCCGGACAACCGAGCGCCGCATCGTTCTCGTGCAGGTGATGGCGGAGGGCCTCACCGGCTGGGGCGAGGTGACGTGCGGCGAAAAACCCTTTTACAGCTACGAGACCCCGGAAACCGCCTGGCACATTCTGCGCGACTTCCTCATCCCTTGGACGCTTCACCGGAAATGGGAATCGCCGTCGGACGTGGCGGAATGCTTTCGCCCGGTGCGCGGCCACAACATGGCCAAAGCGGCGCTCGAAAACGCGCTCTGGGACATCGAAGCGCAGCAAAAGGGCCTGCCGCTCGCCCGGCTCGTGGGCGGCACGCGGTCGGAGATTCCCTGCGGCGTGTCCATTGGAATCCAGAATTCGGTGGAAGATCTCTTGGCGAAGATTGAGAAGGAATGCGCCGCGGGATATCAGCGCATCAAGGTGAAAATCAAACCGGGATGGGACCTGGAGGTGATGGAGCGCATCCGGGCGAAATTTCCCTCCCTGCCGCTGATGGCGGATGCCAACTCGGCTTACACGTTGGCGGATGTGGGGCGGCTGAAGCGCCTGGACCGCTTCCACCTGATGATGATCGAGCAGCCGCTCGGTTGGGATGACCTGCTCGACCATGCTCGGTTGCAGAGCGAGCTTGCGACGCCCCTCTGCTTGGATGAATCCATCCACAGCCCCGACGACGCAAGGAAAGCCATTGAGATAGGCGCGTGCCGGATCATCAACATCAAGCTGGGGCGCGTCGGCGGGTTCACTTCGGCAAAGCGACTGCACGACCTCTGCCAAGCCAACAGCATCCCCGTCTGGTGCGGCGGCATGCTGGAATCGGGCATCGGGCGCGCCCACAACGTGGCCCTATCCGCGTTGCCGGGGTTTACCCTCCCCGGCGACATCTCGGCCAGCGCCCGCTACTGGAGCCGCGACATCATTGACCCGGAGGTTGAAGTGACGGCGCACGGAACGATTCGCGTGCCGGAAACGCCCGGCCTCGGCTACACGCCCAATCTTGCACGGATGGAGCCGCTCACGGCGCGGAGGGAGAGTTTTGGATAAGCTCGCTCCGGCGCGGCCGTCGTGGCGGGAAGCGGCGCGCCATCGCCACGGACTGATGCACGCCGCCATGACGTTGGTCGTCACCTTTTGGGCGGCCAACATGGTGGCGGGTAAATATGCCCTGCGAGGGTTCAGCTCCGTGGCGCTAGCGCAACTCCGCGTGGCGGGCGCGGCGCTCATTTATGCGATGGCCTATCTGGCTCGCCAACCGCGCCCGTCGCTTCGCCTCACGCGCCGTGAGTGGATCTTCTACGGCGTCACCGCTCTCACGGGCGTTACCCTGAACCAATTATTTTTTATTGGCGGGCTGGCGCGAAGCTCCGTGGCGCACACCGGCTTAATCGTGGCGCTCGGGCCCGTGATGGTGCTGGTCCTTGCCTGGATGATGCGCCTGGAAGCCATGACGGCGCTCAAGCTCACGGGCATTGTGATTTCCTTCGCCGGCGTCGGCGTGCTGACCGCCGTGCGCGAGCCTGGCCCGAGCCACGGGAGTTGGGTCGGGGACTTGATTTTGCTCGCGGGCACGGCGGTCTTTTCCTATTACACCATCCTCATGAAGGAAGCGGCGGAGCACTTGGATGAACTCTCGTTGAGTTTCCTGACCTTCGGCTTGGGCGCCGTCATGATGTTGCCGTTGGCCGTTGCTCCGCTCTGGAAAACCCGATGGACCGCCGCCCCCGCGACGGCTTATGCGGCGCTGGCCTTTATGATTGTGCTCGGCACGGTGGTTCCCTATCTCCTCTTTGCTTACTCCATGAACGGCCTTTCCGCCTCCCGGGTGGCGGCGTTCAATTATTTGCAACCGGTCATCGCCACCGGGCTGGCCGTCTGGCTGTTGGCGGAGAGGTTGACGCTTAAAACCGTCGCGGGTGGAGCGTTGATTCTCGTGGGCGTGTACCTGACCGAACGGGAGCAAGGAGAAAAACCGCTGGCCGCGGAAAAGCAGACGCTCCGGCTATGGGCTTGAGCCGAACCCGGCGCAGACCTCACGCGATGCCCACCTCGGTTGGACGCGACCAGGCAAAGCGGCCGTCTTCCGGGAGGTCAAACTTCTACCATGCGACGACGGCGCTTGGGAAAGATGAGCGCCAAAATCATCCCCGCAATAAAGCCGCCAACGTGCGCCCACCACGCCACGCCGCCTCCCGTGGCTGACTCAATCGAGAGCATCTGAAATCCCGTCACAAATTGAATCAAAAACCAATAGCCCAGAATGAGGATGGCGGGGATTTGGACCGTCCAAAAAATAATCAGCAGCGGAATCAGCGTGGTGATGCGGGCCGTGGGAAAACTCACCAAATAAGCTCCCAAAATGCCGGCAATGGCGCCGCTCGCGCCGATGGTGGGGATCGGTGAGCCGGGGTTCATCACGATGTCCGAGAGAGCGGCCACCATCCCGCAAAGGAAATACATCAGCAGAAAGTTGCCGTGCCCGTAACGGTCTTCAACGCTCCGGCCAAAAACGAAAAGGAAAAGCATGTTGCCAATCAAATGGAGCCAACCGGCGTGCAAAAACATCGAGGTAAACATGGGACCGAAAAACGCCACGGGGTGAGTGGGCGTCACGGCGTGGGGTCCCGTGTAAAGGGCCGGAACCAGACCGTTGACCCTAATAAAGCGGTTGAGGCGACGGCCGAGCGACAACTCGAATAAAAAAACGTAAGTGTTGGCAAGAATCAAGAGCAGCGTGACGTACCAGAACGTCTGGCGACGGATGTGGTCGTTGAGCGGGATCGGAATCATAAAAACGGGATTTTACCCCGAGCCGTCACCGCCACCAAAAACGAACTTGCTGCCGGCTCCCGAGGCCACCCTGCAAGCCTCCTCCGCGTTGCCGCGCCGGAGACGCGCGATGCCATCCTTACATTGACCGCCTTTGGGGCGCTTGGCTATACTCGGTACGCGAGCTACGACAAGCAGTCCGCGCATCCTTTTCGCCAGGCGGGCGCGGAGCGAACCGGCGCGTCCGCTCACTTGCCGAGTCTCGCCGGAACCCACCCATGAACCCGCCTCCGCTAGTTCGGGATTTAATCCGCGCCACAAGCCGTCAGGCGGTGCTGTGGCGGAAAGAAGACCTGCTGCTTTACGAATACGATGCCCTCTCGGCGCTGCGGCAGCCGGAGGCCGTCGTCTTTCCGACCTCGACCCAAGAAGTCGTGCGGGTCATCCGCGTGGCCGCGCGGCACGGACTCCCGGTCATTCCCCGGGGTGCCGGCACCGGCTTGAGTGGCGGCGCGACCGTCGCCGAGCGTGGAATTGTGGTCGGCTTTTCGCGGATGAATAAGATGATCGAGATAGACCTTGAAAACCAACGGGCTCGCGTGCAGCCCGGCGTGGTGAACCTGGACCTTTCCGCTGCCGTGAGCGACGCAGGATATTATTTTGCTCCCGACCCCTCCAGCCAAAAGGCGTGTACAGTGGGCGGCAACGTGGCGGAGAATTCGGGCGGCCCGCACACGCTCGCCTACGGCGTCACGACGAATCACGTGTTGGGTTTGGAGGTCGTGCTGCCGGACGGCAACGTGGTTCACACGGGAGCGAAGTTTTGGGATCGGCCGGGTTATGACCTGACGGGTCTGCTGGTGGGTTCGGAAGGAACCCTCGGCATTGTCACGGAGATTACCGTGCGGCTCTCCCGCTTGCCGGAAGCGGTGAACACGCTCGTGGCCATTTATGACCGGGTAAGTGACGCCACGCAAACCGTCGCCGCCATCACCGCTCGCGGCATCACGCCGGCTGCGCTCGAAATGATGGACGGCTTCACCTTGCGGGCCGTTGAGGCGGCCACCCATGCCGGCTACCCCACCGATTCGGCGGCCGTGCTGCTCATCGAGGTGGAGGGGTTGCGAGAGGCGGTCGAGGAGCAAACGAAAACCATTGAGGCCGTCTGCCGAGAGCATTCGGCGCGTGAGATTCGCCGCGCCCGCAGTGCCGAGGAGCGCGCCCTGCTCTGGAAAGGCCGCAAGAACGCTTTTGGCGCGCTCGGCCGCATCGCGCCCAACTACTACGTGCAGGACGGCGTCATCCCGCGCACCCGCTTGCCGGAAATGCTCGAATATACCGCCGAGGTTGAAAAAAAATATGGACTTCGCATCGGCAACATTTTTCATGCCGGCGACGGCAATCTTCATCCGCTCATTATGTTTGACGCCCGCGATCCCTCGCAATGCGACCGCGTCAGCCGAGCTGCCAAGGATTTGATGGTGAAGTGCGTGGAAATGGGCGGCTCCATTACCGGCGAACACGGCGTGGGCGTCGAGAAGAACGAGCTGATGCCTCTGCTTTTTTCCGACGATGATTTGGCCATGCTGCGGCGCATCAAAGAGGTTTTCAATCCCTCGGGGCTTCTCAATCCCGGCAAAGTTCTGCCCACCGGAAAGATTTGCGGCGAGCTGAGGGTGCTGGCAAGCGTGGGAGCGTAGCATGGCGAGCAGCGTCCAAAGCGCTCATATGGAATTCGCGGCGTGGGTGGGTTCGGACCACCTGAGCGATGACCCGGCCGTCTGCCGCGCCGCGGCCGTGGATGGGAAGGCGCCCGCGCTGGTGGTTTATCCTTCGACGGCGGAGGAAGTGGCGGGCATCCTGAGAATCGCCGCCACGGCCGGGCTTGCGGTGATTCCTTTTCGCAATCGAACCCAGTTGGACATTGGCAATCCGCCGGAGCGTTATGATGTCGGGCTTTCGCTTAAGGAGATGAACAACGTTTGGCACTACGAGCCGTCCGACTTAACGATTTCGGTCGAGCCGGGCATGAAGCTTGGCGACCTCCAATATTTGGCGGCGCAGGACCATCTGTGGCTTCCTCTTGATCCCCCGGGGGGCGTCAAGGCGAGCGTGGGCGGAATGTTGGCCACCAACGCCACCGGCCCGTTGGGGCACGGTTACGGCTCGCCCCGCGATATGGTTCTCGGCATGAAAATCGCAACCACGGAGGGAAAAATTATCAAGACGGGCGGACGAGTGGTCAAAAATGTAGCCGGATACGACCTGGCAAAACTTCTCCTCGGTTCTTACGGGACGCTGGGCGTGATTGTGGAAGCGAACCTTAAGTTATACCCTCTGCCGCGCCAACGCGCCACCTACGTTCTCCGGGCCAAAAGCCTCGGCATGGCTCGGGAATTGAGGCGGCGTATTCTTGCGACGCCCCTCCCTTTCCTTCGCTTTCTCCTCGTCAACCCTGCCGGTGCCCGATGGCTGCGCCAGGGCACGCCGCTCGCTGTCGAATCCACGAAACCTGAAATATGGATGGAGGCAGGCGGCTCGGAGCGGGTCCTCGAGAGAACTCAAAAGTCGCTGGAAGATCTATGCAGGGAAGCCGGGGTGAGCGTAGAAACGTGCGGCGGCGCTGAAGCGGAGAGCGTTTGGAATCATGCCTCTGAATTTCGCCATGCCGTCGTCGAGGCCCAGCCCGGCACCGTTGTGGTGAGGGCCAGCTTGCCCATTGCCGCGTGTGAAGAATTCCTGAGCGCGGCGCAACAGGAAGCCGAAAGCGCCCAGGCTGAGTTCGCCGCCCTTGGTTCGCCGGGCGTCGGAACCGTCCACGCCGCCATTTCCGGCTTTCGAGACCTCGGCGAGGCCGGCTCAACCATCCGACGCCTGCGAGAATCTGCCAAGCAACTCGGCGGCGCGCTGGTGGTGGAGCGCTGCCCGGTGGAGCTCAAGGCGGCGCTGGACGTTTGGGGCGATCCCGGGGATGATTTTGATCTCATGCGGAAAATCAAGGCCGCTTGGGACCCTCAACGAATTCTCGCTCCCGGAAGAATGATCGGCCGCATTTAGGGAGCCTTTCGTGCCAGGAGGCAGGGATTGTCAACAGGCGCTCTCGACGTGAAAGACCCGGAAAAACACGCTGCCTCCGCGCCGCCGGCCGCCGGCCGTGAGCCTCCCGAGTGGAAGTATTATTCCAAGTGCATTCATTGCGGCCTGTGCTTGAACGCCTGCCCCACCTACCGCGTGCTGGGCGTCGAAATGGACTCCCCGCGCGGACGCATCTACCAGATGATCCAAGTGGAGCGGGGACGGCTTCCCGTCGGTGAAGCCTATGTCCGCCACATTGACCTCTGCCTCAATTGCCGAGCCTGCGAAACGGCCTGCCCATCCGGCGTGGAATACGGGCGGCTTGTGGAGGCGGCGCGCTCCGAAATCGAGCGCCTCTACAAACGCCCTTACCTCTCGAGGTGGGCCAGAAAAATGTTCTTGGAGCAGCTTCTTCCGCACCCCCATCGGCTGGAAGCAGCCGGAAGGTTGCTGCGCGCTTTCCAGCGTTCAGGACTGGAACGAGCGGTGCTGGCCTCGCGCCTGCTCAAAATCGTCCCAGGCAGGATGGATGCGATTGCCCGCTTGGCGCCGCGCATGGAGAAACCCTTTTTCACGGCTCGCCTTGGCCAGACGGTTCCGGCGCAGGGCCGGCAGCGTTATCGCGTGGCGTTGTTCGCGGGCTGCATCGCCAATCTGGCGTTTGCCGGCGTCAATGAAGCCACAGTGCGCGTTTTGACGCGCCAGGGTTGCGAGGTCATCATCCCGAAGACTCAAGGGTGCTGCGGCGCGCTGCACGTTCACGCCGGCCTGCGGGACGTGGCGCGACAACTTGCCCAGGCCAATATTACGGCTTTCGCTCAAGCGCCGGTTGACGCTATCATAACCAATGCGGCAGGGTGCGGCGCGGTCCTAAAGGAATATCCGATGTTGTTTGAACGGGTCGGCGCGGAATGGCACGAGCCGGCGGAGAAATTCAGCGCTCGCGTGAGGGATGTGACGGAATTTCTGGCCGCCATAGATGACAACCACGCTTTCGCTCCCTTGAAAGCGCGCGCGACGTATCAGGACCCTTGCCACTTGCTTCATGCGCAGCGAGTTCGGGAGGCTCCGCGCCAACTGCTCGCCGCCATCCCGGGACTCGAGCTGGTGGAGCTGAAAGAAACGGAAATCTGTTGTGGCAGCGCCGGCATTTACAACGTGACGCAGAATGCCATGGCGGAAGCGTTGCTTCAAGCCAAGATGCGCCGCATTGACGAAACCGGGGCCGACATCATTCTGACGGCCAATCCCGGCTGCCTCTTGCAGCTGCGCGCCGGCATCGCCCAATCGCAACGCACCGGACGCCGGGTCATGCACGTGGTCGAGTTGCTGGATCAAGTCAGCCGTCAGCCAGGCCGCAGCCCGACCACCAAGTAAGGTCTGCCCCAGCCACGGCGTCAAGATAAACCTGTCCAAGGACGAGAACACGGGGAGGAGTAAATCATGGCAAATCCGCCGACCAAAGAGCAGGAAAGGCTGGCCGCTTTACTTCAGGAAGGCCGAACCTTTTCGCAGCCGGATGAATTTCGCCGCCAAGCCAATGTGCGCGACCCGAAGATTTACGACGAGGCGGAGCGCGATTTTGAAGCCTTTTGGGCGGCGGAGGCCGAGCATCTCGACTGGTTCAAGCGTTGGGATAAGACCCTGGAGTGGAACGTTCCCTGGGCCCAATGGTTTGTCGGCGGCAAGTTGAACGCCACCTACAATTGCGTGGACCGCCATGCCCACTCCGCGCGACGCAACAAAGCGGCCCTCATCTGGGAAGGCGAGCCCGGCGATTCGCTCGTGTTGACCTTCGGCATGTTGGAGAAAGAAGTCAACCGCTTTGCCAACGCGCTCAAATCCTTGGGGGTCAAAAAAGGCGACCGCGTGGCCATTTACCTCGGCATGGTTCCCGAGCTGGCGATTGCGCTGTTGGCCTGCGCCAAGCTGGGGGCGCCGCATAGCGTGGTCTTCGGCGGCTTCTCGGCCGAATCGCTGCGGGAGCGGATCAATGACGCCAAAGCCAAAGTCTTAATCACGGGCGATGGCGCCTGGCGACGAGGGCACGTCGTCCCGCTCAAGCACCATGCCGACGAGGCCCTTCGAGATACGCCCAGCATCGAACGCGTGGTCGTTGTGCAGCGCGTGGGCGCCGCGGCTCCGACCTCCCTCGAGCCAGGCCGCGATTTCTGGTGGCATGAATTGGTCGCCCAGGCCTCCGACCAATGCGAACCCGAGGCCATGGACGCGGAAGACATCCTCTACGTCCTTTACACCAGCGGCACCACCGGCAAGCCGAAAGGCGTGGTCCACACGACGGCCGGCTATCTGGTCGGCGTGGCCACGACCCACCGCATGATTTTCGACATTAAGGAAAATGACATCTATTGGTGTACCGCCGATATTGGCTGGGTCACCGGCCACTCTTATATTGTTTACGGTCCGCTCGCCAACGGATGCACCACGCTCATGTACGAGGGCAGCCCCGATTATCCGGACCGCGGCCGGTTTTGGTCTATCGTGGCGAAATACGGCGTCAATGTCTTGTACACGGCCCCCACCGCCATCAGGACGTTCATGCGCTGGGGAACCGAATGGCCCGCTCGGCACGACCTTTCCTCGCTGCGGCTGCTCGGCACGGTGGGCGAACCCATCAATCCCGAAGCCTGGGTGTGGTATCACCAGCACATCGGCCGGGAACGATGCCCCATTGTGGACACCTGGTGGCAAACGGAAACCGGCATGATTATGATTTCCCCTCTGCCCGGCCTCATCGCCACCAAGCCCGGCTCAGCCACCAAGCCCTTTCCCGGTGTCCGGGCCGAAGTCCTGGACGCCAACGGGCAAAAGGTTGGCCCCGGCGCCGGCGGTTACTTGGTCTTGACGCGCCCCTGGCCGGCAATGTTCCGAACCATCTACGGCGATCCGGACCGCTACGTGGCCCAATATTGGTCGCGTTATCCGGGGAAGTATTTCACCGGCGACGGCGCCAAGGTGGATGAAGACGGCTATTTTTGGCTCCTTGGCCGCGTGGATGACGTGATGAACGTCGCGGGCCATCGCATCTCGACCTATGAAGTGGAAAGCGCCCTGGTGGACCACTCTGCCGTGGCGGAAGCCGCGGTCATCGCCAAGGCGCACGAATTGAAAGGCCAGGCCATCGCCGCCTTTGTGACGCTTAAGGACGGTATCCCACCCTCCGAGGAACTCAAGGCGGCGCTCCGGCAACATGTGGCGAACAAAATCGGCGCCATCGCCCGCCCAGAAGAAATTTTCTTCACCCCTGAGCTGCCCAAAACCCGCAGCGCCAAAATCATGCGGCGGCTCTTGCGCGATATCGCCGAAGGTCGCTTGCTCGGAGATACCACCACGCTGGCCGATCCCGCGGTCATCTCAAAGCTCAAGCAGCAGTACGAAGAGGAAGGCAAGGGAGAATAGCAGCGCCGCGCGTGACGATGCTCCCCCCGCCGATGACCACAGACCATCGCTGCGCCGCTTCGCCGGCTTGGCCCGTTCGCAGCGCTTCCCAAGAACCTTTTTCGGTCTTCGCTTCCTACTGTCCTGAGTCGAATAATTCCCGACCCTCCGACCTCCCGCAACTCCTTTTCGACCCTTGCGCGCTTGCGTGAAACCGGCTTTGAGTTGTTCATTGAGCTTCTGACTCGGGACGCTACGCGAAACCAACCTATTCCCTCCTGCTCTGCACACACGAGCATTTACGTATTCCCACAACCCCGCGCGATTTGACAGTCGGCCAAGGAGTATGTTAGCTTGTCAAGTTTCTGGCCTAGGCGGAAGAGTGAATAAGCGGGTCGTCGAAGGAGGTTCGTGACAAGCTCAAAGCAGCGTTATTTGTTTACCTCGGAGTCGGTCACCGAGGGGCACCCCGACAAGATTTGCGACCAGATTTCCGATGCGGTATTGGACGCGGTGCTGGCCGCTGACCCCCATGGGCGCGTCGCCTGCGAGTCCATGGTGAAGGACCGTCAGGTCTATGTGATGGGTGAAATCACAACCGCCTCCACCCCGGAGATTCGCGCCATCGTCACCAACACCATCCGGGAGATTGGCTACACGGATCCCCAGGGCGGCTTCACGGCGGACAACTGCGAGATTCATGTGAACCTCACGTCCCAGAGCCAAGACATTGGCCAGGGCGTAGATGTGGGAGGAGCCGGCGACCAGGGCCTCATGTTCGGCTACGCCTGCAATGAAACCGAAGAGCGCATGCCCTTGCCGGTTATGATGGCGCACAAGCTTTGCATGCGTCTGGCGGAAACCCGCAAGAAGAACATCCTCGATTTTATTCGCCCGGACGGCAAATCCCAAGTCACCGTGGAGTACGAAGGCTCAACCCCCATTCGAGTGGATGCCGTGGTCGTTTCCACGCAGCACAGCGACACGGTTTCCAAAGAGACGCTGCGCGAAGGAATTCTGGAGTGCGTCATCAAGCCGGTCATTCCGGCTCACATGCTCGATCAGCACACAAAATATCACATCAATCCGACCGGGCGATTCGTAATCGGAGGTCCTGTCGGCGATTCCGGCTTGACGGGCCGCAAGATTATTGTGGACACCTACGGCGGCTCGGCGCGACACGGTGGAGGCGCTTTTTCGGGCAAGGACCCCACCAAGGTGGACCGCTCCGCTGCTTACATGGCGCGGTACATCGCCAAAAACATTGTGGCGGCGGGACTGGCAGACCGGGCGGAGGTCCAGCTCGCTTATGCCATCGGCGTCGCTGAGCCGGTTTCCGTCTTTGTGGAGACCTTTGGAACGGCTAAGGCCGACCCTTGCCGCCTCGCCGAGGCGGTGCGGCGCCACTTCGATTTGACCCCTCGCGCCATCATTCGCACCCTCAATCTTCTCCGCCCGATTTACAAAAAGACAGCGGCTTATGGCCACTTTGGCCGCTCGGAACCCGAATTTACCTGGGAAAGGACGGATCACGCTGAAGCCCTGCGGCAGGAGGTTGGCCTGTAAATGACGAATCCCAAGACCCTCGAGTGCGATATCAAGGATTCCAAACTCGCGCCCGCCGGAAAGACTCGCATCGAGTGGGCGGGCCACTGGATGCCCGTTCTTCAACTGATTCGCAAACGGTTTTTGGCGGAACGGCCTCTGGCCGGCATCCGCATCTCGGCCTGCCTGCATGTGACCACGGAAACCGCCAATCTCGCCATCACGCTTCGTGATGGCGGCGCGGACGTGGTAGTTTGCGCCTCCAATCCCCTCAGCACCCAAGATGACGTGGCGGCTTCACTGGTCCACGACCATCAGATTCCCGTCTTTGCGATCAAGGGCGAAGATAAGGAAACCTACTATTCCCACATTCGGGCCGCGCTCAACCACAAACCGCAAATCACCATGGATGACGGCGCGGATCTGGTGACCACGATTTTGACTCAGGGCCAAGAGCTGATTCCGAACGTGCTGGGGGGAACCGAAGAAACCACCA